>JBFGHG010000209.1:0-5930 GCA_041578395.1 Acidobacteriota bacterium | reverse complement strand
TCTTTTTCCTGCACCCTCGAATACACGTCCTGAAGCCGGGCGCCCGGTCCGATCCAGACGCTCGAGCCGCCGCCGGAGAAGCGGATCCGGGAGAGCCTCGACAGGTCGATGATCACGACTCCGTTGCCGGAACACATCCCTTCGTGGTGATGTCCGCCCGACCGGACCCGGACCGGGAGTTTCGTGCGCTACGCGAACCGAAGCGCCTCGACGACGTCGGCACGGTCCTCGCAGTAGCAAACGAACTGTGGAAGGTAATCGAAGCGCGCGTTGGCGATCCTGCGCGCGTCCTGGTAGCCCGGGCCGTTCTTTTCGACGATCTCCATTCACACCTCCGCCGATGCAATTCCCGATTCGAAACCAGTCTATCTCGAGGTGCGCCGAACCACGCCATCGACCTTTCGTCGTCCCTTGTCGCTTGCCCTCCCCGGCGCATCCAACCAAACTGCGATGTGAGAGGGCTTCGGGAAGGAGTGCGAGATGGACGTGGCGTGGATCGGAGTACGAAGCTGGCTACTGCTGCTGTTGGCGGGGGGGCCTCCCTGGGGACCCGCGTTCGCTTTCGCGAAGGGTGCGGAGTTCGGCTTCGAGCAGTACCAGATCGAGACGGGCTCCGCCCGGAGCCAGGTCGTCCTGACAGGGTCTTTCCTCCCCGGCCAGGGCCGCGAGATTGCCGTCGTGAGCCTGGAACCCAACGGCGAGCGGCGCTTGCGCCTGTACGCCTTCGGTTCCGGCGGGTGGGAGCGGGAGGTCGACACCGAGCTGGATCCCGGCGTCCGCTTCGTGGACGTGGCCAGGATCGGCACGGCCGACCGGCTGCTGACCTACCGGCCCGGCCGCCTTCACTGGTTCGATCCCGAATCGGCCACCGAACGGCCGCTGGTCACGGTCGGACCGGAGTTCTACCCGCCGCCGGGAGGCGAAATCCGGCGCATCCGGGTCGCCTGCGACCTCAATGGCGACGGACTCGACGATCTGCTGGTGCCCGACTCCGAGGGAGTCCAGGTCTACCTTCAGGAGAGCGGCGGGACCTTCGCCGAACCCGTGAAGCTGGGACCGGCGGCCCCCTTCCTCGAGAAGCTCGCCTTCAAGGACACGCGCAGCTACGGCGAGCTGGGCTGGACCGCCCGGACCCATCCCTGGCACCGGCAGCGCGTCCACCGCATGGACTACGACCGGGACGGCCGCCTCGACCTCGTCTTCTGGAACCGGAACCGCTTCGAGGTGTATCCCCAGCAGGCGAGCGGACGCTTCCAGCAGCCGCCCCTCACCTTCACGAGCGGCGTGGGATTCGGCTCGGCCGGGCTCCACTCGCTCATCTTCCGGGACCGGAAGAGGTGGCGGGTCCTGCGCTCGTTGAACGACCTGAACGGCGACGGCGTTGCCGATCTGCTGACCTTTTCCCTGGCGGGCAAGAAACTGCTCAAAGAGCTATCCGCTTACGAGGTGCATTTCGGCGCTCCCTCGGACGGCGGCACCGTCTTCGCACCGGAACCGGACACCTCCGTCCAATCCGACGGCATCCAGCTCGGGATGCGGCTGCACGACTTCGACGGCGACGGCCGGCAGGACATGATGTTCATCCGGGCCGATCTCGGGGTCCGCAAGATCTTCCGCGGCCTGGTCACGAAGGCCATGTCGTTCGACCTCGAGTTCTACCGGATGGAAGGCGGCCGCTACCCCGACGCGCCCACCGCCGTCCGCAAGATCCGCTGGAAGTCGCGGGCCTTCCCCGCGGTGCTGACCGGCGACGTCAACGGCGACGGGCGCTCGGACCTGCTGCTGCAGAAGGGCCGCAAACGACTGCGGGTCTTCCTCGGCGTCCCGGGACCGGAGCTGTTCGCCCTCGAACCCCTCGACGTGAAGGTCGCCCTGCCCAAAGCGACCCGCAACGAGGACCGCCAGCTGCGCATCTACGCCTTCGGCAACGGCCCCTGGGAGTCGATCCTCGACGAGGAGTACACTTGGCTGGTGGACCTCGACCGGGACGGCAGGCAGGACGTCCTGCTGCATCAGCCGTCCAGGAAAGGGCCTCATCGGGTGACCATCCTGATGGCTCGCTGAAGACCGCACGAGAGTTAGCCCGTCATGCCGGAACCGCCGCGGGCGGAGCGGGGGGCTCGGGATTGAACGGCCCCGCCGCCAAAGCCTCCTGCAGCCTCGCGTAGCGCGGCGCGAAGAAGTGGATCCGGTAGGCCTGGAAGAAGACCACCGACGGTGTGGACACGAAGGCGATCAGCACCAGCAGCACCAGGATCAGCAGCAGCCCCAAGAAGACGGCCAGCAGGATCGTGAAGACGTTCCACCCCAGACCGGCGGCCTGTCCAGCCAGGAACAGAATCAGTCCCGTGGCTCCGAACAGCACGAGGGGAAACACGATCACCAGCAGCGTCAGGATGCCGAACAGGACCGCGGCCCCGATGGCCAGGACGATCTTGAACAGCACGTAGAGGAGGTAGCCGAGCGCGTCGGCGCGCAGGCGCGGGAGGAAGTTCTTCCAGCCCGCCAGGATCCCCTGTTCCTCCAGGGCCATGATCGGTATCACGAAGTCGCGGGTGAAGAGCGCCACCACGGCCACCCCGATCATGACCGGAATCACCAGAAAGAGGACCACCAGGACGAGTACGGCGATCAACCCCCAGGGACTCGCCGAGCCCTGGAACACACCCGCGGCGAAGGCGATGGCCAGCGGGCCGCCGATCACGACCGCCAGGAAGACGATCACCGCGGCCGCCAGGGCCAGTTGCCACAGGAAGTAGCTCCAGCCGGCCCGGTGCCAGCGGCGAAACCCCTCGCGGATCCGGCAGCGGTCCCGCAGCACGGCGTCGAAGAGGATGAACCGGCACACCGACGAGACGTAGAGCAGGAGCAAGCCCAGGAGCAGCACCAGGACTCCTGCGGCGACCAGGAGCAGGACGAGCGCCTCGATTCCGAGGTCAGGCCAGGGGAGGAACTCGCCTCCTGACCCGCCGGACTCGCGCGACCCACCACCGGCAGGGGTACTCACCTGTCCCCCGGAGCCCCCGCCCGAAAACTCCGCCGTCAGCAGGCCCAGCACGGCCAGGCGGACCCACACTCCCAGCCGGAAGGGCTGGAACAGCTGCCGGACGGTGTGCCGGATCGCGGGCATCAGCGCGTCGATCACGGAAACGGGCTCGGCCAAGACATCTCCTGGCCTTCCACTCTAGTCCGCTGCCTCGGCACCGGCAAGCACTCAAGGGAGGGCCTTGCTGGCCGCTTTCCGGAATCACGGGCAGGATGCCCGCGCCACTTCACGATGTCGGCGCGCCTTCCGCCGCCGCCAGCAGGGTGGCAACCTTCAGGTAGTAGTGCCGCGCCTTCCCGCGATCGCCGGCCAGCTGGGCCGCCCGCGCGGCGCCCGACAGCGCGTTGAGCCGGTTGGGCGTGTCCTGGATCGCCCGCTCGTACTCGGCCAGAGCCTGCTCCGGCCGTTCGAGCTCGAGCAGCAGGTCGGCGAGCATCTCGCGGGCCGGCAGGACCGCCCCGGGAGTCACCGGGTGCTTTTCTGTGGCATCTTCCCGATCCGCCGCCGAGCGGAGCAGGGTCACGGCCTCCTCATCGCGGTTCTCCGCCCGCGCAATCCACCCCTCGGCGGCCAGGCGCTGAATCTCGACCTGCTCGGCCCAGTAGGCGTTGTTCTGATCGAGCAGCTTCGCTTTCAACTCCCCGAGACGCTGGAGGTCGCGCCGCGCGCGGCCGGGATCCCCACTGCGGGCCGCCCCGATCGCCCGGGCGAACGAAACCACCGCCTCGGCGTAGGCATAGCGGTCCCAGTGCAGGTTTGCGGGCTGGGGAGTCAAGGTTGCGGCCTCCGCCCAGCGGCGCCGTTCCAGGGCGTTTCTCGCGGGGATGGCGGCGATGGCGTAGTACCCGCCGAAGTGGTCCAGGTCCAGCCTCTCGATGGCGTGGATCTCCTCGATCAGCCGCTGCACCTTCTCGTCCTCTGCACGCTGCAGGTAGGCGTAGGCCAGGTAGTCGTAGGCGTGCAGCGCGTCCCACGAGGTGCCGCCCGGGTCCGTTCGGCCGACGTGATCGTGCCCCGCCCTGGCCGAGTCCAGGTTCGAGTCGATCGTCTCCTGCCACATCCCCAGGCGGACGAAGATGTGCGAGGGCATGTGCAGGGCGTGGGCCGACGACGGAGCGATCTTCGAATATGCCCGCGCGGCGTCGACGGCCAGGTGCGCCAGCGCCGGATAGTCGAAGCTGTGAATGACGTAGTGGGCGATGCCGGGGTGATCCTGGTGACGCGGCAGGATGCCGTTGAGGATCCCGGCCGCCTCCTTCTGATACGTGTAGGTCTTGTCGTTGGGCAGCGCCATCCCGTGGGCGATGAGGGTGAGCGCGTGGAAGATCGCCGCCTCGTCGTCGTCGGGAAATCTCGCCGCGAGCTGCTCCATCCCCGACTCGAACCGGCGGGCCCGCGTCTGGTGATCGACCGTGTCGGCGTCCTGGTAGAAGGCGGCGACGGCGTCGATGTAGCCGCGCTCCCGTTCGCTCTGCGCGCCCAGCTGCACGGCCCGGGCGGCCGCCTCCCGGCCCCGCTCGAGCTCCGCTGCCGTGGGGGCGGCCCAGATCGGGTGGTAGTTGCTCATGGCCACGCCCCACCAGGCCATCCCGCACTCCGGATCGGCCGCCGCCACCTCCCGGAAGGTCTTTTCCGCCTCGTCGTACCAGAACGAGTGCAGCGTGGCGACGGCGCGGTTGAACTTCTCCTGCACGTCCGGGTCGCAGGAGATGGGGAAGTGGACCTTGCCGAGCCGTTCGCCGGCGTGGGAATGTTCGTGTTGAACCATCCCGGCCGCGGCCGGGCTCACACTCGAAAGCGCGAACAACAGCACTCCAAGGAATCTCATGGGGTTCCTCCTCCAGAGAACAGTATCCGGACGGGTCGAGAGGGGATGGATCGCCAGTCGCTGGTAGAACACACGCCTAGGCATGCAGCCTACCTCCAAGCGGGAGTCACCTCCACATTATAGCTCCGTCCAGGCAGGGCCTCGCAACATCTCCGAGCGCCATGGACCTCAGCTGCAGCCCGACTCCCCTCCCACCGGAGGCTGGTCGAAGGTGGCCCCGGAACGGTCGAAACAGGAGGCGCCGCCGGTGATCGGGGAGTCCGTGTCGAACACGCCGTTGGTGAACCACCCCAGCAGGACGTTGCCGTCGATGTCCGACGGGACTCCCAGCCGCGATCTCACCAGGACGAAGGAGTCGTGGAAGGCCTGAATCCCCCGGTCCGGCGCGCTGCCGGTGGCGGTGAAGGTCGATCCGAACAGCTCCAGCGAGGACGACCGGTTGAGGAAGACGATCTCGGACTCGACGGACGAGCTCAGGATCGAGAGGATGCTGCGGCGGTCCGCGGACTCCTCGAGCGAACCCGTGACCGTGGACTCGAGATAGCGCAGGTCGCTGTTGTTGACGGCGAACCCGGCGGTGTTGCCGGCCACCGTCGAGTCGAATACGACCGTCCGCGAATAGTCGACCGCCTGAGCCCCCAGCGCGTTGTCCGCGATATCGCAGCGGACCAGCGCCAGCGACGAGAAGCGGAAGGAGAAGGGGCCGTCCAGCGTGTTGTCGTGAATCCGGGTGTCGCTGACCGTCACCAGGGAGTGCCCGAAGGCGACCACGGGCGCTTCGTTGGCAGACAGGTCGGAGTTCTCGACGACTCCCTGGCTGTTCTCGAAGTAGGCCCCGAAGCCCTCTCCGAAAACCGTTCCATTGGCGTTGCCCGAGGCCGTGACCTCCCGCAGGGTCACGTCCCGGCTGCCGATGGCACGCAGGCCCTCGGTGCCTCCGGTCAGGGTGAGCTTCTCCAGGGTCAGCCCCTGGACGCCCAGGGCCTCCACCGCCGGCAGCGCCGGCTCTCCCCCGGTATCCGGCGGATCGATGATCGCGCCCCCGGCTTGCACGCC
>JBFGHG010000208.1:0-5951 GCA_041578395.1 Acidobacteriota bacterium | reverse complement strand
GAGAATTGAAAATTGAAAATTGGAACTTACTCGAGATTTGAGATTTGAGATTTGAGATTTGAGATTTGAGAATCTCATTCCCCCCTACACGCCTGCAACAATCTCAGCAAAGCATCCTTCGGCCCCAGCGTCACCAGCGTGTCCCGCGACTGAATTCTCACGTCCGCGGCGGGGTTGAAGATCATGTCGCCGTTGCCCCGCTTGATGGCCACGATGATCACGCCGTACTCGTTGCGGATGCCCGCTTTCGCGATGCTGGGGCCGTTCAGCGGTGAGGCTTCCGAGACCAGCACTTCCTCCATCGACAGGTCCAGGTGTTCCCGGTGGGTGGCCAGCTCCATGACCTCCACCACGGTCGGCTTGAGGGCCGCCTGCAGGACGCGGGAGCCGGCGATCTCGTAAGGAGACACCACCTTGTCGGCGCCGCCCCGCTTCAGCTTCAGTTCCGCCTTCTGGTCGTTGGCCCGCGCGATCACCGTGGCCCGGCGGTTCAAGCCCTTGGCCGTGATGGTCAGGTAGAGGTTGTCCGGGTCGGACGGCAGCAGGGCCAGCACGGTGCGGGCCCGTTCCACTCCGGCGGCGCGCAGGATCTCCTCGTCGGTGGCGTCGCCGATCAGGTAGAGCAGGTGCGCGGCGCCGAACTCCTCTTCGTTCTCCGAGCTGGCGTCGATGATGCAGAGCCCTTCGCCGGCCCGGCTCAGACCCTCGGCCACGGGTTTGCCGACGCGGCCGAAGCCGCAGACGATGAAGTGATTTTCGAGTTTGTCGATTTCGCGCTGCATACGTCTTCGTCCCAGTTCTCCGAACAGTTCCCCTTCCAGGATCATCTGGCCGAGTTTTGCCGACGTGTAGGCGGCGATCCCCAGGCCCGAGAAGATCACGAAAGTGGCGAAGAGGCGGCCCCCCGTGCTCAGCGGACGCACCTCGCCATAGCCGACCGTGGAGATCGTGATCACGGACATGAAAAAGGACTCCCCCAGCGGCCAGCCTTCGATGAGCATGAAGCCCACCGTCGAAACGACCGCCAACACCACTACCGCCAGCAAACCCAGCTGGACGCCCGCCTTGGGAGTGAGGAAGGCCTTGGAGAGCATTCCGTGCATCCCGGCTAGGCTATCACCGGGGTGGCACGGCCTTCCAGGCCGTGATTCTGATCGGCGCACCGTCACGGGCAGGGATGCCCGTGCCACACTGGGTCAGAGGCTCTCCAGACGGACCTCGGAGAGGAGCCGCCGAGCCTCCTCGGGATCGAAGCGGGCGGGCAGGTCGGAGAGGGCGTTGGCGGCCCCGCAGGCCGCCGCCGCCGCCAGCGCTTCGGGAAGAGGGTCGCCGCGCAGCCGCGCCACCACCAGCCCCGCCAGAAAGCTGTCTCCGCTCCCCACCGTGCTGACTACCTCGACATCCGGGGCCGTGGCCAGCCAGGCCCCCTCCCGCGCCGCGGCCAGCGCCGTCCTGCCCGAGGTGACGGCCACCAGCCGGGCGTCCTGCCCGATGAGCCGCCGGCAATGTTCCAGCAGGCGGGGAGTCTCCCGGGTTCCGGCCTCCCCCAGCGCGAGCGAGAACTCGCTCCGGTTCACCTTGATGCACAGACCCCGGGGCTGAGCCAGAACCGCCCGCAAGGCCTCGGAGCTGGTGTCCAGGTAGACGGGCCGGCCCGGGGACGCCAGCCGGCGGGCCAGCCGCAGCAGTGAATCGGCGGGGATGCCCGGCGGACGGCTCCCGGAAATCGTGACGGCCGAGGCGTGGCGGGCGAGATCGGCGGCGTGTCCGGAAAAGCCTTCCCAGTCCGCTTCACCGATTGGATCGCCCTCTTCGTTGACGACCGTGGAATCCCCCGCCCGGGTGTGGATCAGGTGGCACTGGCGGGTTTCACCCTGTCCGCGCCAGGCCCAGGAGGCGTCGAAGCCCTCCTGGCGGGCGAGCCGCTCGAGCAGGCTTCCGGTGTCTCCCGCCAGCGGACCCGTCACCTGCACGGGGCAGCCCAGCCGGCGGGCGGCCCGCGCCACGTTGAGCCCCTTGCCTCCGGCAGCCACGTGCACCCGCTCTGCCCGGTGCACGTCGCCGGGGCGAAGCTGGTCCAGCCACAGGCTGCGGTCAATCGTCGGATTGGGCGTGACCGCCAGCAGCATCGGCGGACACCTCCTCGTATTCACGGCGCAGCCGCTCGAGCAGCTCCGGGAGCCGGCCGTAGAGCCGGCGCGGGGGGCGGTCGGCGTGATTGGCCACGGCGTAGGCGGTGAGGATGGGCAGCGCCACGGTGCTGTCCAGGTAGCAGACGACCGCGTCGGGCAGCCGGTCGGGGTCGACCTTGCCCCAGCTGACCGCCTCCCCCGGCGTGGCGCCCGACAGCCCGCCGGTGTCGGGCCGGGCGTCGGTGATCTGCAGGAAGTAGTCGTGCCCCTTCTCCTCGATCCCCAGCACCTCCTGGATCTGGGGCTCGGTCTGCAGCAGGAAGTTCTTGGGGGACCCGCCCCCCACGATGAACACGGCGCTCTTTCCACCCGAGCGCTTGGCGTCCAGCACGATGGCGGCCGTCTCGTTGACGTCGCGCGAGACGTCCAGCCGCAGCTTCGATCCGCGCAGGGCGGCGGCGGCCACGTTCATGCCGATCGAACTGTCGCCGGGGGAGGAAGTGTAAATCGGGACCCCGCAGCGGTAGGCCTCCGCCAGAAACGACTTCCCCTCCAGTCCCAGCACCCGTTCCCGTTCGGCGACGTACTTGCCGGCCCGGTAGTGGAACTCGGCGGTGGACATCTCCTTCTGGAACTCGGGCGCCTGGATGACCTGCCGGAAGAAGGCGTCGGTCGAGAGCAACACTTCGTAGTCGAAGAAGATGTCGTAGATCCGGACCACTCCGTGCTCGCGCAGCACCACGTCGCTGACCGCCGAGTTGCCGCGGTGCATCGCCAGGCCGATGGCGAAGTGGGTGTCGTGGTACAGGTTCGCCCCGGTGGAGACGATCCAGTCGACGAACCCCCGCTGCATCAGCGGGATCAGGCAGGACATCCCCAGTCCGGCGGGGGTGAGAGCGCCCGTCAGGCTCATGCCCACGGTGACGTCCTCGGCGAGCATCTTCTTCACCAGCAGGTGGCAGGCCTCGCGCAGCCGGGCGGCGTTGTAGGCCTCGAAGGCCCCGTCCACGATCTGGCTGACGGTGGTGTCGGCGTCGATGGGACGGGGGTCGATCCGCCGGCCGCTCAGCAAGTGCTTGCGCATGGCCGGGAGTATAGCCGGTACAATCCCCCGATGGAAAAACTGTTCCCCTTCCGGGGCTATCGCTACGACGAGGCGCGGGTGGGCAATCTGTCCCGCGTCGCCACCCAACCCTACGACAAGATCACGCCCGGGATGCTGGAGCGGTACCGGGCCGCGAGTCCCTTCAACGCGGCCCACGTGATCAAGAACCCGAATTACGCGGAAGCCGGGCGGAATTTCGGCTCCTGGATCGAGGAGGGCGTGCTGCGGCGCGACTCCGCGCCCAACCTCTACCCCTACCGGCAGGAGTTCGAGATCGCAGGTCGGACCATCCGCCGGACGGGTCTGATCGGGCTGGTCTCGCTGGAAGGAGCGGCGCGCGACGTCAAGGGCCATGAGACGACCATGCGCGGACCGCTCGAGGACCGGCTGCGGCTGATCCGCGAGACCGAGTCCAATGACGGCCTGATCTTCTCGTTGTACCAGGAGCCGGAGCAGAGCATCGACCGACTGCTCCAAGAGTTTTGCAGCGGCAATGAGCCGGTGGGGCGGGCGGTGGACGACTTCGGGTTCCGGCACACCGTCTGGCAGCTCTCCGACCCGGAGGCCTGCCGCCGGATCTGCCGGGCGTTCCGCGAGCGCACGATCTACATTGCTGACGGCCACCACCGCTTCGAAACGGCCCTGGCCTACCAGCAGGAGTGCCTCGAGCGGCGCTGGCGGCCGGCGGCGGTGGAGAGCTTCGACAAGCGGATGATGGCGCTGTTCAACATGGAGGCCGAGGGGCTCGAGATCCTGCCCACCCACCGGGGGATCCGAGACCTGGCGGACTTCGACCCGGCGGGCTTCCTCGAACGTCTGCGCGGTCGCTACCGGGTCAGCGAGACGGCGGGGCCGGAGGCGCTGCTGGAGGCGCTGCCGGCCGGGGGGCGGCGGATGGGGGTGGTCGTGTCCGGGTCAGGCGCACTGTTGATCGAACCGGGCCAGGAGCCGCCCGACGAACTGGACGTCCGCTGGCTGCACGGCGGGATCCTCGAGCCGTTGCTGGGGATTGGGGAGGAACAGCTGGCCGCCCAGAGCCACGTCGACTACTTTCGGGACGCCGGCGAGTTGCTGGCGGGGGTCGAGCAGGGGAGCTACCAGCTGGGTTTTCTGCTGAATCCCACCCGGCTGGAGCAGGTGCGGGAGCTGTCCGAGCGCGGCGAGAAGATGCCGCAGAAGTCGACCGACTTCTTTCCCAAGCTGTTGACGGGGCTGGTCTTCATGAAGATGGAGATCGGGAAGGACTAGCTTGGCGCTAGTGGCCCCGGCGCAGCGCCGCTTCGATCCGCGCCGCCGCCTCCGCGTACCCGTAGTAGATCTCGGGCGGGTCGGCGTCGTAGTCGTTGCCGAAGAGGGGCTCGGACAAGATCTTCCCTTCGGAGTCCAAAATCCAGATGGTCGGCGTGCCGTAGCGGCGCGGGTCCAGGTGCCATTTCAGCTTCCCCTGCCAGGGGTGGATCTCCCCGAACTCCGGTCCCAGCTTGCGTTCCTTCCGGTTCTGCGCCAGCCGGAACTTGGGGTCGTAGTAGATCTTCTCGAAGGGGAGCATCCCCGTGGCCCTTGCCTCCTCGGTGGCGTCGATGAACTCCCGCACCGCTGCCCGGTACTCCTCGGAGTCGTCGGGCTTGCCCAGGAAGGGATCCTGGTCCCAGCCGAAGTTCTCCGGCTTGTAGACGGGAGGCACGGCGATCGGCACGAACTGCACCGGCTCTTCGGCGAAGCGCGAGGCCAGGGCGCGCTGCACGCCCAGGTCGTCGAAGCTGTCCTCGCACCAGAGCGGACCGCGGAACTGCTCGCGGTCGGGCGCGGACTTGAAGCCGCCGCCGAAGACGATCACCACCACCGCTTTCGCCTCGGGGTCGAGGATCTCGCCGAACGTCACGGTTTCTCCGGATGCGTCCATCAGCAGCGAGTCCGCTTCCACCCGGTCGCCCACCTGGTAGGCCGAGGGGGTCTCCACTACCAGCCGCGGCTGGCAAAAGAGCGTGCCCGAGGCGAGAACGGCGAGAACGAGACTTCGCGAGAGGTGCGAGGCGACGGTCATCCTCCCATCATACCGTGGGACAGCCTTGCAGGCTGGAGTTCGGAATCACGGGCAGGATGTTCCTGGCCCTCCCGGCTACACGCCGAAGTCCTTGCCCGCCTTCAGGATCTCGGTGCGGTGGTCGGGTCCGCGAATTTCCACCACCGCGCACATTTCCATGATGCGCGAGAAGAGGCGCTCCCCCAGCCGTTCGCCCAGCCAGTCGCGTGCAGGGACGCTCCCGGGCGAGATCCCGTCCGCCCGGACCGCGGCCCGGGCCGGCTTCTCGAGGGGCAGGTTGGTGGTGAACACCGTCAGCCGATCTTGCGTGTAGCGGTGGTTGATCACGGTGTGGATGGTCTCGCGCACCCAATCGGTGGGCCGGCCCGTGCCCAGGTCGTCCCAGACCACCAGCGGCGCCTGCATCAGCGGCTGCAGCACCTCCCGCTCCGTCTCGGGCGAGCCCCGGTCGTAGGAGTACTGCAGGCGCCGCAGCAGCTCGGTTTCGTCCACGAAGCGGCAGGGCAGCGATCGTTCCTGGACCAGCGTCATCAGAATGGCCGCCGCCAGGTGCGTCTTGCCCACCCCGCAGGGTCCGACGAAGAGCAGGCCGCGGCGCGCCGAGTCGAAGCGCTCCACGAACTCCAGGGCCCGCTCCAGCGCCCGCTGCTGCAGCGGGTGAATGGCCGAG
>JBFGHG010000207.1:0-5958 GCA_041578395.1 Acidobacteriota bacterium | reverse complement strand
GCGGAACTCGCGCAGCACGTACTGGTAGAACGGGTCGGAGGTGTACTCCCGCACCCAGTTCAACGAGCGCACGCAGGGATCGAACTTGTCGGCCATCTTGCGGTAGACGACCGTGCTCCCCGAATCGGACTCCAGCTCGCTGGCCATGCGGTAGCCGTGGCGTCCCGTGTCCTGGTAGTAGGATCGCGGGATGGCGCGGCGGCCACGGCTGAGGCTCTCGGGAAACATCCCCAGCACGAAGAGCGTGAAGTCGCCGATCCGCTTGTAATGGGTTTTCCGCTGCCTTCGCGGCGCCTCCTCGGCCCACTGCAGCATGTCCACCAGGTACTCGATCCGCTTGCCCTGCTCGTCGTGCGGATAGAGCGATTCGACGTACAGCATCTCCAGCAGCAGGTCGCTCAAATACTGGTGGATGTCGCGGTCGGTCAGTGAGGTCTGCGTCAGGGCGCGATCGGTCAGGTTGCGAAAGAGCTGTTTCACCGGGTGGTTGTTGGGGATTTCCGTCCAGTCGAACACTGCTTCCACTCCCACGAGTTCGATCCCAACTCGGTTCGCCTCTTGTACAGATACCAGACCCGCCGAAATGTTGCGAGGGCTCCGATCACATTCCCGGCGGCGGCGGTGACGCCGGACGGAGCCGCCGCTTGGACTCCAGCCTCCGCTGGCGCCGCTCGGCTGCCTCGTCGAACTGCTGCTTCTCCGCCTCGGTCTCGGGCAGCACGGCGGGCACGTCGGTCGGCCGTCCGACTCCGTCCAGCGCCACGAAGGTCAGAAATGCCGTACTGGTGCGGAGTTTTTCCCCGGTCAACGGCTCCTCGGACCACACCTCCACCTGTACCTCCATCGAGCTGTGAAAAGACCGGGTCACCACCGCCTCCAGCATGATCAGCTGGCCGACCTTGATCGGGTGCAGGAAGATCAACGAGTCGACCGAGGCCGTGACGACGGGGCGCCGGCAGTGCCGGAAGGCAGAGATGGCGCCGGCCAGGTCGATCAGGTGCATGACCCGCCCCCCCAGGATGTTGCCGTGGGTGTTGGCGTCGTTGGGCAACACCAGTTCGGTCATGTTGGTGCGCGAGAGACGGGGCGCTTTTCCCGGACCCGAGGGGCCGCGAGGGGGCGTTTTCGCTTTTGGCACGTCAGATGCTTCCCATGGGGGTGACGAAGGAGGAGATCATGACGATCTGGACGACGTTCTCGATACTGCTGATGATCGCGGGCTTTTACACATTCCTGTCCATCTACATGGTGTTCCACCTGCTCGGCAAGCTCTTCTTTCAGCGCGACTGACGTGATGACCTGGCAGCGGCGCAGCCTGCCGCCGGCGTCTCGGCCCTATCGAGCCGCCGCGAGCCTATGATAGATTCAGCCCAATGAGCGAAGCAACTCAGTATGCCGTGCTCCTGCTGGCTCTGATCGTCCTGCTGCAGACCGTGGCGCTTTCCCTGGTCGTGTTCCGGCTCAGAAGCAAGCTGGAAGACGCCGAACCGAAGGTCGTACGGCTGCTGGGCAAGGCCTCCCAGCTGATGGACCGCACCGATGAGGCGACCTCGAAGCTGGAACAGTTTCAGGGAAAACTTCCCGGTTGGGCGGGAATCGTTGCCGGCTGGAGCCGCACGGCCAGCGACTCGCTGACCGACCTGGACGGCGGCGCCGAACGGGTGCTGGGCAGGCTCCGGGAGACCGCCCGCGACGCCGACCGGAAGACCGACCAGCTGCTGCTGAAGTACTCCGAAAAGTCGACTCAGGTCCAGGAATCGATCAGCCGGCCCGCCCACCACGTCTCGGCGGCGCTGGTGGCCATCCAGGCCGCGGTCACGCGCTATTTCTCGGATCGCGAAGAAAATCCGCCCTACGACCCGCACCCCGAGCAGGAGGACTTCGTCTGACGTGGCACGGCCATCCAGGCCGTGATCGACGGGCAGGGATACCCGTCCCACGTCCCACAGTCACGTCAGCGGCGTTCTTCCAAAACCACCTCGGAGCTGATCGTCTTCCCCTGCCGCAGCACCACCACCGTGACCGTGTCCCCGGGTTTGCGAGCCCGCAGGGCGTAGGTGAAGTCGTACAGGTTGTCGATCTTCCTGCCGTCGAACTCGATCAGCACGTCCCCGCCCCGGATTCCCGCTCGGTAGGCGGGCGAATCCTCGCGGATGTCGGCGAAGCGAACCCCCCCTTTTTCATAGGCCATGTCGGGGATCGAGCCGAAGGACGGCCCGTAGCCCCGCCCCGAGCCGCGCAACGGACCCGCCGCGGGCTCTGAGCTGGAGAGGTCCACGAATTTCAGTTCGTCCTGCTGCTCGTCCAGCCACTGCGCCACGCGCCGCACCACGTCCAGGACCTGCCGGCTGCGCGCCAGGTCGATCTTGGGCCAGTCGTCGGTCGGCTTGTGGTAGTCGCTGTGCAGGCCCGAGAAGAAGAAGAGGACCGGGACGCGCTTGCTGGCGAAGGAGAGGTGGTCGCTGGAGCCGCGCGGCGTTTCGGCATAGCGGAAGGTGAGCCGCGAGCTTCGCTCGAGCCGCTCCAGCATGGGGCCGAACTCCTCGGCCGTCCCCACGCCCCCGATCAGGAGTTCGCCGGTGCTGCGGCCGATCATGTCCATGTTGAGCATGGCCACCGTGCGCTCCAGCGGCAGCGGGGGCGCTTCGGTGTAGTGGCGCGAACCCAGCAGCCCCAGCTCCTCGGCGGCGAAGGCCGCGAAGAGAATCGTCTTGCGGGGCCGCGTCTCGGCCAGTTCCTTGGCCAGCAGCAGCAGTCCCGCCGTCCCCGACGCGTTGTCGTCCGCCCCGTTGTGGATCTCCCCCTGACGGTCGGGCGCCAGCGAACTGCTCCCGCCCAGACCCAGGTGATCGTAGTGGGCGCCGATGACGATCACCTCGTCGCTGTCGCCCTCGATGGCGGCTAGCACGTTGCGCACCTTGCGCCGGATCTTCGTGAAATCGAGCTGCAGCGCGCACTGCAGGCTGTCCAAATGAAACGAGTAGGGGGTCAGGTGTCCGTTGATCCAGCGGCGGATCTCCTTCGAATCGCGTCCCGACAACTCGATCAGGCGCTCCCCCCACTGCTGGCTCAGCCGCACCGCCGGGATGCCCAGGTCCTCGACCGGCTGGTGCAGGTTGGCCTCTTCGGAGCGGGGCCCATGGTTGAAGCTGTCCGGCAGCAGCAGCACGGCGGCCGCTCCCCGGTGCTTGGCCGTCATGACCTTGCTCATGACCGTGGCGTAGGGAGTCAGTTCGCGGCCGGCGAAGGGGCTCTTGTCGGAATGCTCGCGGGGCTCGTGGTCGTAGACGGCCACCACCTTGCCGCGCACGTCGATCTCGCGGTAGTCGTCGTAGTTGTACTCCGGGGCGGAGATGCCGAAGCCCGCGAAGACCACGGGCGCCGCGGAGAACGACTCTCCCCCCAGGGTGAGCGGCCAGTAGTCGCGGCCCAGCTCCAGGTGCACCGGCTGATCGGGAAGACCGAAAAAGGAGAGCGTGTTGTTCTCGCCCTGCGAATATCCGGTGGTGATTTCGAACTCCTGGAAATAGGAGCCGTCCGGTCCCGCCGGGCGCAGGCCGTAGCGCTGGAACTGGTCGGCGAGGTACTCGGCGGCCGTGTCCAACTCGGGCAGTCCGTTGCCCCGCCCCTTGAGTTCGTCCGCGGCGAGGAACCGGAGGTGTTCGAGAAAGGGGTCCTCCGAGGCCGGCGCCGCCACCGCCCCTAACAGGGCGGCCGTCGCCAGGACTGCCAGCGGACCCCATCTGCTGCTCGCTTTCATGGCTTCAATTGGTCCTCACAGAGCCGCGCCAGCTGCCGCAACGCTTCGGCCAGCACCGGGATCGGGGCGCGCTCGTAATCGTCCACCGAGATCACTCCGGGCCTCGCACGGAAAAAGTAGCGGTCGATGGCGCTGCTCATGAGCCGATGAATCCGCTCCGCCTCCAGCACGAACAGCAGAAACGCCCGCCTCTCCCGTGCCCAGGTGATCTGGAAGGCCGCCGGGCTCAGCTCTTCGAAGTGCCCCCGGAAGAGGTCCCGCATCGCTTTTCCGGTCCGGCCGACTTCCCGTACCAGATCGGCGCGCCGAGCCTCGGCTCCGGGCTCGGACAGCGCCAGCAGCTTCCTGGCGTCGGCCAGCAGCTCCGCCACCCGCTCGTTCCACTCGATCAATTCGACGGCGCGGGCGGCGATTCGTTCCCTTCCGGGCTTGACCAGGAAGCGGCCCCGGCGGATGCAGTTGGCATAGACGTGTTCGAAGTTCTCGCGCATCAGCCGGGCCGCCGCCTCGGGCGCCAGTTCGGGATGTCTTCGATGCGCCTCCAGTTCCAGACGCCGGAAGGGCTCGCCGGCGAAGGCCGCATCCGGCGGCGGCACCTCCGCTGCGACCGGCGCACTCCACAGCAGAGCGCCGGCGACCCAGAGGATCCAACCGATTCGAGTGTCCTTTCGCCAGAGTTCACGCATGCGCCGCAGTCCTGATTATGCTGGTGTCGCCTCGAGCCGTCCAGTGTGGCACGAACATCCTTGTCCCGTGATGGTACGGCCATCAGAATCATGACCTGGAAGGCCGCGCCACGAAGTCAGGCCGTCAGCAACAGCTTGCCCCGGGCTCGCCGCGACTCCAGGATGCGGTGCGCTTCGGCGGCTTCTGCCAGGGGGAGGCTGCGGTCCACGCGCACCTGCAGCTGTTCGCCCTGCAGCCAGCCGAAGAGGTCTTCGCTCCGCTCGAGCAGCTCCGCGCGAGTGGCGGCGTAGTGGGACAGGCTGGGCCGGGTCAGGAACACCGAGCCCCGCCGGTTGAGGAGCTGCGGATCGAGGGGCGGCACGGGACCGCTGCTCTGCCCGAACAACACCAGCATCCCCCGCGGCCGCAAACAGCGCAGGCTCTTTTCGAAAGTGTCGGCGCCGACGGAGTCGTAGACCACGTGCACCCCTTTTCCGCCCGTGAACTGCTTCACTTCCTCCTCGAAGTCGCTGTCCCGGTACAGGATCACGTGATGAGCGCCGGCGGACATCGCCAGCGCCGCCTTGTCGGGCGTGGAGGCCGTCCCCAGCACCCGGGCGCCGCGCAGCCGGGCCATCTGCACCATCAACCGGCCGGTCCCGCCGGCCGCGGCGTGGATGAGCGCCACCTGCCCCCGCCGCAAGGGACAGGTCGAATGGGTGAGGTAGTGCGCGGTCAGCCCCTGCACCATCAGGGCGGCGGCCGCTTCCAGCTGAACTTCCTCCGGGACCGGCACCAGCCGCCAGGCGGGAACCACCGCCCGCTCGGCGTAGGCCCCCAAGGTCATGGCGTAGGCCACCCGGTCACCGGGCTGGACCTCCTCGACCTCGGCTCCGACTTCCTTCACCACCCCGGCCGCCTCGACGCCCGGCGTGAACGGCAGGTCCACCCGGTACAGCCCCGTGCGGTGGTAGGTGTCGATGAAGTTGACGCCCGCCACGGCGACGTCGACCAGCGCCTCCCGGCGGCACGGACTCGGCGTGGGCACGCTCTCGAGCTGAAGCCGTTCGGGCCCGCCGTGCTCTCGTACTCGGATCGCTTTCATCGGTAACGAGTGTACACAACTGTGTGGCACGGCCTTCCAGGCCGTGATTCGGACTGCCCCAAGATTTAGAATGTCACGATGGGTTCGATGATCAAGGCGATCCGCTACCGGAATCTGGACGAGGCGCGGAAGGTCCTGCGCGACGCCACCGGAGGGGAGCCGGCCCCCGACCCCTTCGACGACGACGGATCAGAGCCGGACGGGTTGCTGTCGGTCCTCCCCGAGGACCTGGTGGAGGAAGAGCTGTTCTACCGGCTCTTCGGCGCCGGCAAGGGGACCGTGGTGGACGTGGTGCGCAAGCGCTACAGCGGCTTCGGCCCGCCCGCCGAGGCGGACGACTACATGGGCTTCCCCTCGCGCCAGGTGTGCTACGTGCTGGCCGGGGCCGAACTGGACGTGGAGATCGAGGGGTGTCCCCAGGGCGCGG
>JBFGHG010000206.1:0-5961 GCA_041578395.1 Acidobacteriota bacterium | reverse complement strand
CTGGCGCTGCTGCTGCTGGGACTGGCCGCCGTCGGGGTCGCCGGGGCGGAGTCGCTGACTCCCGTCCAACAGCTGGGCAAGGAGCTCTTCTTCGATCAGATCTCGGACCCGCCCTGGATGAGCTGCGCCACCTGCCATTCCCCCGCCGTGGGCTGGACTGGCGATATCGCCGGCATCAACCTGCACGGAGCGGTCTATCGCGGCGCGGTTCCCACCCGCTTCGGCAACCGCAAGCCGCCCAGCACCGCCTACGCCACCTTCAGCCCGGTCTTCCACTATGACGGAATGGCGGGAGAGTTCGTGGGCGGCAACTTCTGGGACGGCCGGGCCACCGGAGAACGGCTGGGCAACCCCGCCGCCGACCAGGCCCTCGGGCCCTTTCTCAACCCGGTCGAGCAGAACCTGCCCAGCGCCATGGCGGTCTGCCTGCACGTGGCAGACTCCCGCTACGCCGACCTCTTCGAATCGGTCTGGGGCTCCGGCTCCCTGGACTGCACCGCTGCCGGGGTGGAGGCCACCTACGACCGGATCGGACTGTCGATCGCGGCCTACGAGGATTCCCCGGAAGTCAGCCCCTTCAGCTCCAAATTCGACGCCTATTGGAGGGCCTGCGTGGGGGCCGGAAACGATCCGGCGGACTGCGGGCTGGCCGAAGGGGACAAGGCGGTCCTGGACGTCGAGAACCGCCTCACGGACCTCGAGTGGGACGGGCTGATCGAGTACGGAGAATACTGCGCCGCCTGCCATGTCAGCCAGGTGCCCGGACCGGGCGGGTCGCCGCCGCTGTTCACCGATTTCACTTACGAAAACATCGGCGTGCCCCGCAACCCCGAGAACCCCTTCTACCGGATGGACGAGGTCCTGCTGGACGACGGCACTCCCATCAATCCGCTGGGCGAGGCCTGGGTCGACTATGGTTTGGGTGACTTCCTCCGCAGCCGCCCCGAGTGGGCCGGCATGGCGGCGGCCAACGACGGGAAGTTCAAGGTGCCGACCACGCGCAACGTCGACCGCCGCATGGGGGCGGGCTTTCCCAAGGCTTACATGCACAACGGCGTCTTCAAGTCCCTGGAGGAAGTGGTTCACTTCTACAACACGCGGGACGTCGAGGCGGAGAACTGGCCGCCGCCCGAAGTCGAAGAGAACGTCAACCGCGACCTCTTCGAGGGAGTACCGCTGGGCGACCTGGAGCTGAGCGCGGAGGACGAAGCGGCGATCGTGGCCTTCCTGAAGACGCTCAGTGACGGCTACCGGCAGAAAGTGAAGGTGAAAAAGCCTCGAGACCGGTAGGTGAATTTCGGTGAGCCGTTCCGCTCGGGGATGAAGCCGATCCGCCGCAAAGGCTCCCGAAACAGCAGAGTGAGAGCCTTTCCGGCCGCCCGGTCGGAGAAGTCGACTTCTCCAGAGGGTGTGATCCGGGCTCTCACCGCACCCCCGTCATGGCAGCCGCAGCGTGCCGTCGGCCTCGAACCGGACCGGCATGGGGTCGGAGAGGCCTCCCACGAGGTGTCCGCCTTCGTCGGCCCACTGAAAGGCGTAGAACATGGGCAACTCTCCTTCCGGGTCGAGCAGCCGGCCCGCGAACCAGCCCGGGGCCAGCAGCTTAGCGGGGCCCGGCAGCGCGGGGAAGCCGGGTGCGAACTCGTCCACGGCCTCGGAGCAGAGGTAGTACGTGCCGGTCGTCGTAATCGTAATCGTAATGGTAATCGTAGTCGCAGCACCCGTTCCCAACATCCTCCAATGACGGGCAAGAATGTCCGTCCCACACCCACCCCTTGCCTTCCCCGCCAGTGCGAGTCATCATCCGCGAGCCGTGTATCTCACCGCCGCCCACCTCCCCCACTACCTGCTCAGCCGCGGCCTGATCGAGGCGGAGGCGATCGTCGAGGGGGAGTTCACGGTGCGCGAGCAGCTGCGCCGCAACCGCAACTTCCGGGTCAGCTGCGGCGCCCGTCAAGGCCTCTTCCTGAAGCAGGCCGGCGGCCACGACCCCGGCACCGCCGAGACCCTGGCGCGCGAGGCGGACTGCCACCGGCTGGCTGCCACCCGTCCGCTGGCCCGCTGGATGCCCCGCTTCCTGGACTACGACCCGGCGCGCTTCGTGCTGGCTCTGGAGCTGCTGGAGGGAGCCGAAAACGCCAACCGCTACCACGCCCGCGCGGGAGGCCTTCCGGAAGCCGTGGCCGGTCTGCTGGCCGAAGCGCTGGCCCGCTGTCACTCCGTGAGCAGGCGCGCCCTGTCGGCCGCCGGAGTGGCCTTTCCGGAGAAGCCCCCCTGGATCCTCTCCTGCTGCGAGGAAGGTGCGCCCACTCCGCCCGCCGCCGGCGCCGCCCACCGGAGGCTGCTGGAAATCCTGCGCGGCGACTCCGCCTGCTTCGAGCCGCTGCGCGAGCTGCGCCGCCGCTGGCGCCGCCGCCGCCTGATCCACGGCGACCTGAAGTGGGACAACTGTCTGGTTCGAGAGCGGGAGCCGGGCCGGCCCCGGCTGTGGCTCGTCGACTGGGAGATGGCGGACGTGGGAGACCCCGCCTGGGACGTGGCCGCGGTGCTGCACTCCTACCTGCTGTACGCGCTGTTCGCGGCCGAAGCGGATCCTGGAGAGATCGCGGGCCTGCTGGCCCCGCCCCTGGGCCGGTTCTGGGCCAGCTACGCGCGCCGCCGCCGGAGCGGGAACACCCGGAACAGGCTGGCAACCTGCACCCGCATGGCGGGCGCCCGGGCGCTGCAGACCGCCTTCGAGGGCTCCATGTCCGATCCCGAGCCGAGGCCGGAGGCGAGACGGCTGCTCGACGTGGCCCGCGAGCTGCTCGGGGGCTCGGCGGCGGCCTCGCGCCGCTGGTTCGGTCTGGAGGCGGGATGAAGGCCCCGCTGCGGGACGAGCTGCTGCAGGTCTTCCGCGGGCTCCGGATGTACTCCGCCCACGAGTTTTCCCTGGGCGGCGGCCCTCGGGTCGACTCCCGGAGCCGGGGAGGAGTGCTGCCCGCCCTGACCCTCGAGCTGTACCGCCGCTGCTACCTCCGGCCCGGCGGCGAACCGGCGCCTCCCCCCGACCCCGCCTTCGCCCAGCGGCTCTGGGAGGCCGGTTTCCTGCCGCCGAAGTGGGACTTCGGATGGAGCGTCTACCAGCGGCATCCGGACGGGGAGGTCTCGGTGCGAAAAGCGGACTGCTACCGGCTGGCCCGCCCCGGCGAGTACGCGTTGTCCGGCCCGCCCGGCTCGCCGCCCGGCTCCGAGGTCGCCCTGCGCACGCCCCAGCCCTTCTTCGACCCTCAGACCGGCTTTCTCTGGCTGACGGGCCAGACGCCGGCCGACGACTTCGACGACCGGCAGACGGTGCGGATCTACTTCCACTTGCGGGCCAGGTTCGCCGCCGCGCTGGCCGGCGGGATCACCCGGCAATGGAACCGCTACCAGGTCCCCTTCCGCTTCAAGTGCCCCGTCCGGCCCGAGTTGTACCAGCGGGCCGACGCGGGAGTCCTCTACCTGGCACGCCGCCACTTCGCCTTCTCGGCCCGCCTGGTCTCGGCGCTGGCCGAGCAGCTGCCCCGGGCGTTTCGCCCCGCGGTTCCGCTCTTCACCCGGCGCTTCCGAAACGGGATCGGACTGGCCGAGGACCCGGCGGGTGAGGAGAGCTTCGGCATGCACCGCTGCCGGCTGGTGGCCGAGGCCATGATCCAAGCCTGGCGGCGGGGCCGGACCTCGGCGGACGAGCGGCTCGCCGAAGTCGAGCGGCGCTTCGTCTCCGCGGGACTCGACCCCGGGCGGCCGCACCTGAATCCGGGCTCCGTGGAACTCCCCGAAGCGGCGAGGCTGCCGGCATGAGCCGCTGGCTGGAAGCCGCCGACCGGATCGGCTGCCGCCTGTGCCGGGACGCCGTCTGGTCCGGGGGGCGCTGCAACTGGCTGGGGTGGTCGACCGAAGCTTCCGGCGATGCGCTCTGGCCCGTCACCCGTTCGTGCGGCGCCGACCTGTACGGCGGGACCGCGGGCATCGCCCTCTTTCTGGCGCACCTGTACGCCTTCACCTCCGATCCCATCCAGCGGACGACGTTGGAGGGGGCCCTGGCTCAGGCGCGCGAATTCTCGCCGAAGCTGGACGGGCCGGGCCGGGCGGGCCTGTACTCGGGCCGGACGGGAGTCGCCGGCGCGCTGCTCGAAGCCGGCCGCCGGCTGGGCCGGGAGGGTCTGGTGAGACAGGGGCTGCGCGAGATGGCGGCCGCGGCGGACGGCCCGGCCCGGGACGCGGCACTGGACGTGATCGGGGGCTGGGCCGGCGCCATTCCAGTGTGGCTCGAGGCGGCCGGGCGCTACGGTGACCCGCGGCTGCGGGAGGCGGCGGTCCGCGCCGGGAAGGCGCTGCTGGCATGCGCCCGCAAGTCCCGCCGGGGGTGGTCGTGGGACACCATGCAGATCCCGGATCAGCCGCCCCTGCTGGGCTACGCCCACGGGACGGCCGGCATCGCCCGGGCCTTGGGGGAGTTGTCTGGCGTCACCGGGCGGCGGGACTTCCGGCGGGGGGCGCTGGGGGCGCTGCGCTACGAACGGGCCCACTTCGACGCCCGGCGGGGGAACTGGCCCGACCTGCGGCCGCACGCCCGAGGTTCCTGCCCGGTGGCCTGGTGTCACGGCGCGGCCGGCATCGCACTCTCGCGGCTGGCGCTGCTGCGCCTCTTCCCGGACGACGAGCGGATCGCCGCAGAGTTGGAGCGGGCGCTCGAGACCACCTCCGCCGCCCTGCCGGGCCCGGCTCTGCCGTCGTGCTACGACTTCAGCCTCTGCCACGGTCTGGCCGGCAACGCCGACGTGCTGCTGGAGGCCTCCCGGCAGCTCGAGCGCCCCGCCCTCCGGACGGCGGCGGAGCAGGCGGGCCGGCTGGGCCTGGAGCGGCATCACGACATGGGGGTCGCCTGGCCGTGCGGACTCAGCGACGGGGGTGAGACGCCGGGGCTGATGCTGGGCCTGGCGGGGATCGGCTGCTTCTTTCTGCGCCTGCACGACCCGGAGGCGGTACCGACGGTGCTGGCGATTCCGGCGGCCGTTTGCGGAGGGGGCACGCCGGCGGGAGAATAGTCGGTCATGGACCATTTTCGAGACGTCGCCCGCGGGGACGGCTATCGGCTGATCTTCAGCGAGCCCTCCGAGGACTCAGTCATTTGCCAGGTGGAGTCCTCGGAATGAACCGGATCGGGTCCCCCGCGGCAATCTCGGCTTCCATCCTGCTGGCCGCCGCCCTGACCTCCGCCGCCCGGGACCCGCTGTTCCGCGACGCCAGCGCCGAGTCCGGCCTGGACTTCGTGCACGTCAACGGCATGGCGGGGGACTTTCACCTGGTGGAGAACATGGGGTCCGGCTGCGCCCTGCTCGACTTCGACAACGACGGCGACCTGGACCTCTACCTGGTGCAGGGGCGGCCGTTGGATCGAACGGGGTCCGGACCTGAGGGCGACAGGCTCTATCGAAACGATCTGGGACCAGGCGGAGTCCGCTTTCGCCCCGCCGCCGCGCCGCCGCCCACCTCGGGCTACGGCATGGGTGTAGCCACGGGGGATTTCGACGACGACGGTCGGGTCGACCTGTACGTCACGGCCTGGGGCGCCAACCGGCTGCTGCGCAACCGGGGGGACGGCACCTTCCAGGACGTCACGGCTTCGAGCGGCACACAGGATCTGGGCTGGAGCGTCCCGGCGGTCTTCTTCGACTTCGACCGCGACGGCCGGCTGGACCTGTACGTCGGCAACTACGTCGAGTACGCCCTGGACGGCGCCCGTCCCTGCACCAGCGTCACCGGGGCCCGCGACTACTGCAATCCGGCCGCCTACCCCGCCCAGCCGGACCGGCTCTTTCGCAACCGGGGAGGCGGCGCCTTCGAGGACGTCACCCGGCGGGCGGGCCTCGACCAGGCCTTCGGACGGGCGCTGGGGGCGGTGGCCGCCGACCTGGACGGAAACGGCTGGCCCGACCT
>JBFGHG010000205.1:0-5974 GCA_041578395.1 Acidobacteriota bacterium | reverse complement strand
CGCTGATCAGGTCGACGATCTTCCCCTTGCCCTCGTCGCCCCACTGCGTGCCCACCACGATCGCATTGCTCATGACGCCTGCCCTCCGAAGCCTCGACGAAGGAGGGCCTCACCCCGTACCCGCGGAACTCAGAGGTGATCCTCGATCATGCGGCTGATCTTGTCCTTGGGACTGGCGCCCACGATCTGGCCCTGCACCGACCCGCCCTTGAACAGCAGCAGCGTCGGAATGCTGCGCACGCTGTACTTCATGGGCGTTTCCTGGTTGTCGTCGACGTTGAGCTTGACCACCTTGGCCCGGCCGTCGAAATCGTGGGCCACGTCGTCGATGGTGGGAGCCAGCGCCCGGCAGGGAGCGCACCAGCCGGCCCAGAAATCCACCAGCACGGGCTTCTCGGCCTGCAGCACTTCCTGATCGAAATCGTCGTCTGTGACTTCCTGCACGTGACTCATACTCTCACTCCTCCGTTTCGGGCCGGGCGATGAAGGGCCGCGTCCCCATTTGCATTTGTTACCATGGCTTTCGTTGCTCGATCCACCGCCCGCCAAGAAATCTCTCGGACAGCATTTCCTCGTCGACCGATCCTACTGCCGGCGGATCCTGCGCCTGGCGGCCATCGGCGAGGGCGATCCGGTGCTCGAAATCGGACCCGGCACGGGGCTGCTCACCGAGCGGCTGCTCGAAGCGGGCGCCCGCGTCGTGGCGATCGAAATCGATCCGGACATGGTGAACCACCTCACGGACAGTCTGGCCGGCCGGTACCCGTCCCGGCTGACGCTCGTCCAGGCGGACGTGCTGGCCGTGGACTGGGGGGCGGTCCCGGTTCCCATCCCCAGCAAGGTCGTGGGCAACCTGCCCTACAACATTGCCTCCCGCATTATCCAGAAGATGATGCCGATCAAACATCGGTTTCAGAGCCTGACCCTGATGCTGCAGAAAGAACTGGCCCAGCGGCTGCTCGCCTCGCCCGGCGGCGGCGACTACGGCTACTTCAGCGTGCTTGGACAGTATCACTTCCGGGCCGTGGCCGGTTTCGACGTGCCGGCGGGCGCCTTCCGGCCTCCCCCCAAGGTCCGTTCCCACGTGCTGCGCCTGGAGCCGACCGAGACGCCCGGCGAGATCTCCAGCTGGCGGCCGCTGCAGCGCCTGCTGCGGGCGGCTTTCGCCCAGCGCCGCAAGACTCTCTTCAACAACCTGCGGGCCGCCGGAGTTCCGGCGCCCGCCCTCGAGGGATTTCTGCGGGAGTGCGGAATCCCCACCCGGGCGCGGGCGGAAGAGGTTCCGCCGGCCGGATTCCTATGTCTGGCCCGAATGCTACAATCCGCAGTGTGAAAGGGAACGGGACGCTGGAGGTCATTCCGCTGGGTGGACTGGGCGAGTTTGGCATGAACTGCGCCGCCCTGCGCCACGGAGACGAGATGATCCTGATCGACGCGGGCATCTCCTTTCCCGGCGGCAGCCAGGGAAGGCTGGGCATCGACCTGATCGTCCCCGATATCGAGTTCCTCCTCGCCCATCGATCGCAGCTGAAGGCCATCCTGCTGACCCACGGGCACGAGGACCACGCGGGCGCCGTCTCCTATGTGGTGGACCGGCTGCCGGTGCCGGTCTACGGAAGCCGGCTGACGCTCGGCCTGGTGGCCAACCGCCTGGAAGAGCGCGGGCTGCTGCAGACCGCCGATCTGCGCACCATCGGCGCCCGGGAGCCGATCGAGATCGGCAGCTTCCGGATCGAACCCCTGCACCTTACCCACTCCTTCCCCGATTCGTACTGCTTCGCCATTCGCACGCCGGCCGGGACCGTGATCTGGACGGGAGACTTCAAGTTCGACCAGACCCCCATCGACCGCCGCCTGAGCGACATCGCCCGGCTCTCCGAGTACGGCGAGGGGGGCGTGCTGGCGCTCTTTTCCGACAGCACCAACAGCAACGTCGAGGGGCTGGCCCCCTCGGAGTACTCGGTGGTGGAGCCGCTGCGCAACCTCTTCCACCGCGCGGAAGGCAAGATCATCGTCTCCTGCTTCGCCAGCTCCATCCACCGCATCCAGGTGGTGCTGGACCTGGCGCGGGAGTTCGGGCAGAAAGTGGTGGTGGCGGGCCGCAGCCTGATCACCAACATCCGGGTGGCCTCGGAACTGGGGTACCTGCAGGGCGCCTCCGACCTGCTGATCAACCTCGGCGACGCGCGTGACTACCCTCGCGACCTACTGGTGGTGCTGGCCACGGGAAGCCAGGGCGAACCGATGGCCGCCCTGAGCCGCCTGGCCGTCAACGAGTTCAAGAAGATCACCGTCGAAGAGGGAGACATGCTGCTGCTGTCGACCCGGATCATCCCCGGCAACGAGCGGCTGATCTCCAACCTGGTCAATCACTTCTACCGGCGCGGCGCCGAGGTGATCGACTCCCGGCTGGCCTCCATCCACGCCTCGGGCCACGGGTTTCGGGCCGACCTCAAGATCATGATCAACCTGACCCAGCCCCGCTACTTCGTGCCCATCCACGGCGAGTACCAGCAGCTCTGCATGCACGCCGAGCTGGCTCGCCAACAGGGCATACCGCGCGAACGCGTCAAGGTGGTGGAAACGGGAGACATCCTGGAGCTGTCGGCGGACCGCATCGAGGTGACGGGACGCGCACCGGTGGGGCGCCGCTTCATCGACGAGGGGCACCGGGAGGAGGTGGACGAGGTGGTGGTGCGCGATCGCCGCTTCCTCTCCGAGGACGGGTTCCTGGTGGTCGTCCTGCGGCTGGACCGGGCCAGCGGCGAATTGATCGGCGAGCCGGAACTGGTCTCGCGCGGATTCGTGCTCATGGAGGACTCCGAGGAGCTGATGGAAGCCAGCCGCCGGCTGATCCTGAAGACGGTGCAGGAGACCCCCGCCGAGGAGCGGCAGGACGAGGAGCTGTTCCAGGAGATCGTGCGCAAGCGCCTGAAGAAATTCCTGCGCAAGCAGACCGGCAAGCGTCCGGTGATCATGCCGGTCACCCTGGAGATTTGACACGATGTCGGTGTATCCCAAGCAGAAGACCACCGAAGCAGTGGGCATTCTGCTGCTGGCCGGAGCCTTGCTGCTGGCGCTGTCGCTTCTCAGCTACTCGACCCTGGACTCTTCGCTCAACGTGGCGGGCCCGGCGGATGCGTTCACGAACTGGGTCGGCAAGGTGGGCGCCTGGACCGCCGACCTTCTGCTGCAGACCCTCGGCCTGCCGGCCTTCCTGCTCCCCTTCGTCTTCCTGCTGGCCGGCTACCGCAAGCTGCGAGGGCGAACCGGCGGCGGCGCCTGGGTCGAGCTGGTGGCGATCGCGGCCGGCCTGCTGGCGCTGAGCGCCGGCTGCTCCCTGGTGGGGCCCTTTCTCCCCTGGGAGTTCAGCTTCGAACCGGGGGGCATCGCCGGCCTGCTCGTGGGCAGCGCGCTGGAGCGCTATTTCAACACCGCCGGCGCCCTGGTGGTGGTGCTCACCGTGCTGCTGCTCTCCATGATGCTGACCACAGGCTTCTCGCTGCAGTCCCTGGCCGGCTCGCCCGGCGCCCGCCTGCGCGGGGGGGCTGCCGGACTCTCGGAGCGGTTCGCGAGTTGGCGCCAGCGCCGCCGGGACCGCCGCGAACTGCGCCGTCTGCGCCAGGAGAAGGCCGAGGTGATGACTCACATGCCTCCCAGCCAGTCCTCCTCTCCCGCGCCGGCGCCGGCTGCCGACCCGCAGTGGGAGCCCGTCGTCAAGACGGGCGGCCCGGAGCTCGAGGAGTGGGAAGAGGTCGAGCCGGAGCCCCTGGAAGTGCCCGAGGCCACGCCCCCACCCTCCTATCGCCTGCCCTCGCTCGACTTTCTCCAGCCCCCCGCGGGTGCGCTGGAGATCGACGAAGCCGAACTGCTGGAACGGGCCCGGCGGCTGACGGCCAAGTACGCCGAGTTCGACGTCACGGGACGGGTCCTGCAGATCCACCCGGGCCCGGTGGTGACCACCTTCGAGTACAAGCCGGACCCCGGGGTCAAGTACAGCCGGATCACCAGCCTGGTGGACGACCTCTGCCTGGGCCTGCGCGCCGAGTCGATCCGAATCGACCGGATTCCCGGAAAGAACACGGTGGGGGTCGAGGACCCCAACACCGAACGCCAGCTGATCTGCCTGCGGGAGATCCTCGCCTCCTCGGCCTTCGCGCAGAGCCAGTCGCTGCTCACCCTGGGGCTGGGCAAGCAGATCAACGGCTCCACGCAGGGCACCGACCTGTCACGGATGCCTCACCTGCTGATTGCGGGGGCCACCGGATCCGGCAAGAGCGTTGCCCTGAACTGCTTCGTCTGCTCGATCCTGTACAAGGCGTCCCCCGCGGACGTGCGCTTCATCATGATCGACCCCAAGCGGCTGGAACTGGGGCTGTACGACGACATTCCCCACCTGCTGACGCCGATCGTGACCGACCCCAAACAGGCGGCCAACGCGCTGAACTGGGCCGTCCGCGAAATGGAGGGCCGCTACAAGCTGCTGGCCCGCCAAGGGGTCCGCAACCTGGCGCAGTACAACGAGCTGATCCGCAACACGGCCCCCGAAGACCTGGCCGAGACGGAGGAGGGCAAACCGCCCGAGCCCCTGCCCCTGATCGTGGTGATCGTGGACGAACTGGCGGACCTGATGATGACGGCCGGCAAGGAGGTGGAAGCCTCCCTGACGCGCCTGGCGCAGATGGCGCGGGCCATCGGGATCCACCTGATTCTGGCCACTCAGCGTCCCTCGGTGGACGTGATCACCGGCCTGATCAAGGCCAACTTTCCCAGCCGCATCTCCTTCCGGGTCTCCTCGAAGATCGATTCGCGCACGGTGCTGGACGCCAACGGCGCGGAGCTGCTGCTGGGTCAGGGGGACATGCTCTTTCTGTCGCCGCGGACCTCGCGGCCGGTGCGGGTGCACGGCGCCTACGTGAGCGAAAAGGAGATCGCCCGCATCACGGAGTTCCTGCGCGCCCAAGGGGAGCCGGACTACCACGAAGAGGTGCTCGACGCCCCTGAAGAGAAAGAGACCGCGCTGGTGGAGATGGAAGACCTGCACGACGACCTGTACGACGAGGCGGCCCGCTTCGTCGTGGAGACCGGCAAGGCGTCCACCTCCTTGCTGCAGCGGCGCTTTCGGGTCGGCTACGGCCGGGCGGCCCGGCTGCTGGACATGATGGAGCACGAGGGGCTGATCGGAGCGCCCGACGGCAGCAAGGCACGCGAGGTGCTGGTCGCAGGGAACTACTTCGACGAAATCGAGTAAAGCGGCCTGCCAACCGTCTGTTCTCCAACAAGCCAGCTTCCCTTTTCGGCGCGTTTCTTTTATCATCGGGCTGGTATGCGAAGGAGCTTCCTGGTCGTAGCGGCTTTCCTGATTGCGGGAGCTTCGACCTTCGCGCAGCGCTTCAGGGACCCTCCGCCCCGCATCAAAGTGGACGTCGACCTGGTGGTGGTGCGAGTCACGGTGACCGACCCGCTGAACCGCTACGTGGTGGGGCTGGAGCCGGACCACTTCCGCCTCTTCGAAAACAAGGTGGAGCAGGAGATCATCCATTTCTCCAACTCGATCTCCCCCGTCTCGGTGGGCATCATCCTGGACATCAGCGGGTCGATGTCCGACAACATTCTGAGCGCCCGCAACTCGATTGTCCGCTTCCTGGAGCAGGGCAACCCGGCCGACGAGTACTTTCTGATCACCTTCAACGACCGAACCGCTCTGGCGCAGGACTTCACTTCGCGCAGCGAGAACATCCAGAACGACATTTCCATTACCGCCCCCAAAGGAAGGACCGCGCTGTTTGACGCCATCTACCTGGGGCTGGAGAAGATCCGGGAAGGCCGCAACGACAAGAAAGCCCTGATCATCATCACCGACGGGGAGGACAACCGGAGCCGCTACACCTTCAGCGAGGTCAAGGAGTTCGCCAAAGAATCCGATGTCCAGATCTACGTGATCGGCGAACGGGACGAATTGGGCTACGGCCGG
>JBFGHG010000204.1:0-5977 GCA_041578395.1 Acidobacteriota bacterium | reverse complement strand
TCTGCTCCAGCAGGGACGCTTTCTTGCCCTGCAGGCGGGCGGTTTCGTAGGTCTGCCGGGCCTGCTCCTTTTCCTGGATCTCCCCCTCGATGATCCGGTCCCCGATCTTCATGTGCAGCGAGTCCACCGCGGAGGCCTCGGGCAGGGGAAAGAGGTAGACCGCGTCGACGTCGTCGCGGTCCGGGTTGCGGAACGTCTGGCGGACCTCCGTACGGGCGAGGACGCCGGTGACGTGGATGGCGACGTCGATTTCGAGCAGGGGCAGTTGCCGAAGCTGGCCGGCGGCGTCGCGGACCAGGAGGTCTCCCGAGCCGGTTTCCAGGGGTGCCGGCGCGGCGATTGCCGCGCTGGCCAGCAGTGTAGCGAGGGCGGCGGCGATCCGCCCGGCGAGGCGGGGCGGCAGGGCAAAGGGGGCGTTCAGGTTCATACTCGAATAGTTCCCGCGGACCCGGTCTGGTTCCGGCGGAAGTCAGGCGTCCACGAGAAAGCGGGGAAACGAAGGCGGGTCGCTCTGGAAGTAGATCCGGTAGCGGTTGAGGAAGGGGGCGGGAGGGACCTGGTGGTCGCCGTTGAGCATGGTGGGCAGCAGCCCTTCCACGAAGTAGGTGTCCAGCTCCCGGTAGCGGGTCTTCAGTTTGCCGTTGTACTCCACCGCGAAGAAGTCCTTGACCCGGGAGTAGGTGTCCGCCGAGAGGTGGATCCGGTTGGCCGCCCCGTTGGCCTCCACCCGCGAGCTGAAGTTCACCGTCTGCCCCCACACGTCGAAGGCGAACTTCTGAAACCCCACTACGCCGGCCACCACGGGCCCCGTGTGCACGCCGATGCGGACGTTCCAGTGCACCAGGTTGTCGGGCCGGTCCCGCCGGCGGACCGCCTCCACCATCTCCAGGCCGGCCATCACCGCGTCCACCGGGTGAGACGGCTTGCGGACCGGGAGCCCGCCCACGCACATGTACTGGTCCCCCACCGTCTTGAGCTTCTCCAGCCCGTAGCGGACGGTGATCTCGTCGAAGGCGGTGAAGTAGTCGTGCAGCACCTGCACCAGCTCCTCGGCGGCCAGGTCGTCGGTGCTGGTCCCGAAGCCGACGAAGTTGGTGAAGAGGATGGTGACGTCTTCGAAGTACTTGGGGTCCACCATGCCCTTCTTCTTCAGTTCGTCGGCCACTTCGGAGGGGAGGATGTTGTTGAGCAGCTGTTCGGAACGCCGCTGCGCCTTGGCCACCTCTTCCGTGGCCCGTTTCTGCTCGGTGATGTCGCGCACGATCAGCAGCGCCTGGTCCTGGGCGCCGACGACGATCCGGGCCTCCAGGTCGCGGGCTTCCCCGCCGATGCAGCGCTCGCACTCCACCAGTTGCGGCTGGCCCGTGCTCAAGGCTGTTTCCAGACCTTTCAGACCCTCTTCGGCCGCCTCCGGCAAGACCTCCCGCAGATGGCGGCCCACCAGCCGGTCCGGTGTGGCGGCCAGGGGAACCGCCGCCGATTCCTTCACGTCCAGCACCGTGCCGTCGCGGGAGATGCGCAAAATGGCATCGGGAATGGCGCTCAGCAGCGCCCGGTTGCGGGCCTGGCTGCGGGCCAGCTCCTGGGTCCGGCTCTCCACCCGTTCCTCCAGCCCCTCGTTGGTGCGGTTGAGCTCTTCGGTGGTCTGCCAGAGCTGGTACAGCGCGTAGAACACGTAGATCAGCAGGCCCAGGGAGAAGACGTACAGGTAGGCGCGGTACGCGTCGGCCCGCATCGAGGCCTGCTGGTAGGCCCGGTCGTAGAGGTTGTGCAGCTCCCGCAGGGTCGGACCGGTGGGCAGCTCGGCCAGTTTCGCGTTGAGCTGATCGACGCGGGGCTTGTTGCGCAGGATGGTCCGGACGTGCCCCGTCATCAGGTCCAGGTCGCTCTCCCGCAGGGCCCGGCTGGCGCGGGGCGTCATCTGCTCGATCGAGGCCATGCACTCCTGGATGCGCTGCAACATCCGCTCCTCGGGCGAGAGCATGAACAGCAGCACGTCCCGAAGCAGGTCCTTCAATTCGGCGGAGAGCTGCCGGTCCACCGGGGAGTTCCCGGCCAAAGCGGTCAGCTCGCCGGCCAGCACGGGAAGGTACCCCAGCGAGATCTGCAGCTGGATGTTGGCGGCCTGGAACTCTTCCACGACTCCCCTTTTCTGGGCCACCGCCTCGTCGAAGCGGTCCAGCAGCTGCTGGGCGGAGGTGTTCGTGGGGGCGTCCAGAAAGCGGGGGAGCGGCTCCAGCCGGCCGCGCAACTCCTCGATCTCCGCGAACTTCTGGTTGACCGGGTCGTAGAAGGTCAGCAGCGAGTAGCCGATTCTCAGCAGGTCCTGGTTCAGGTCGGCGTCCACCTGACGCACGCGCAGCAGAGAGCTGGCGAAGCGCTCGTGCTCCTCGAAGTCGAGCATGCGGCTCTGGAAAAAGAGGAAGGTGACGACCGCGAACGCGACCGCCACTCCGAACACTCTCCAGCGGGAGGTGTTCATTTCCCGGCCAGCTCCATCGTCTGCTCGAGGGGCATCCCCTGGTACTCCCCACTGAGCGTCGCCAGAAAGGCGATGATGGTCTGGACATCCTGCTCCGCCAGCCTTCGCCCCAGCTGATAGCGGGCCATGATCCGCACGGCCTCGGTGAGCGTCGCGGCCGACCCGTCGTGGAAATAGGGGGGCGTCAGAACCACGTTGCGCAGGCTGGGGACCTTGAAGACGAACTTGTCGTGCTCGCGCCCCGTGACGTTGAAGCGTCCCAGGTCACGTCGGGCCGGAGAGTCGCTGAAGGGGTTGCCCATCACGCCAAAGGTGGCGAAGATATTGCCCCCCACGCCCACTCCCTGATGGCAGGTCACGCAGCCGTACGTCTTGAACAGGCGGTAGCCCTCCAGTTCCCGCTCCGAGAGGACGCCTTCGTTGCCCAGCAGGTACTGGTCGAAGCGGCTGTTGGGGGTGATCAGCGAACGCTCGTACTCGGCGATGGCGTCCTTGATGTTGGTCGCCGTGATCCCGTCGGCGTAGATCGACGCGAAGTCCCGCCGGTAATGCTCTTGCGCCTGCAGCTTCTCGATGATCTGCTCCCAGGTGGACCCCATCTCGATCTGCGAATGGGTGGTCTCCTCGATCTGGGCCTCCAGCGTGGAGGCGCGGCCGTTCCAGAACTGCGCGAAGTTGAACGAGGCGTTGAAGACCGTCGGCGAGTTGAACTCCGTTGGCTGGCCCATCAGGCCCAGCGAGACGGGACGCCGGTCGGTGCCGGCCAGCTCGAGGTTGTGGCAGCTCGAGCAGGAGATCGTGTCGTCGGTGGAGAGCATGGGCTCGTGGAAGAGCTGTTCTCCCAGCTCGACTTTGGGGGCGTTCAGTGCGACCCGCGAGGGGATGGGCTGGATGGGCTCCCGGGACACGATTTCGGCGGCGGCCTCCGGGGGCGGTGGGGAGGGTTGCGTTGCGGGTTGGCTGCAGCCGGCGGCCAGCAGCAGGACGGTGAAGGCAGCACCCGTCGGCAATCGCACGTTCATGTCGTGGCCCTTTCCAATCCGGCCAGCATCCCGGGCGTCAACTGGCCTGCCGGTTCATCACCCACCGGTCGTCGGCCAGGAACTCGGGGAAGGCCGGCGGGTCCTTCTGAAAGTAGATCCGGTAGCGCCGCACGAAGCCCGGGGGCGGCAGCTCCGACGAGCCTCCCAGCAGCTTGGGCAGCACCTGCTCGGCGAAGTACATCTCCACCTCGCGGCCTTCCTTGATCGGGATCTTGCCTCGCTTTTCACAGTGGAAGAAGTCCTTCACCCGCGAATAGGTGCTGGCCGACAGGTTGATCCGGTTGCGCTGGCCGCTCGATTCCATCCGGGAGCTGTAGTTGACGGTGTCCCCCCAGATGTCGAAGGCGAACTTCTGGATGCCCACCACCCCGGCAATGACCGGTCCGGTATGGATTCCGATTCGGGCGCCCCAGTTGCGGGGGCCGATTCCGGACCGCCGGGTCTGCTCCACGCTCTCGATCATTTCGAAGGCCGCCATCACGATGTCCACCGGATGGGAAGGATTGCGCACCGGCAGGCCTCCGGCGCACATGTAGGCGTCGCCGATGGTCTTGAGCTTCTCGAGCCCGTAGCGTTCGACGATCCGGTCGAAGGTCGTGAAGTACTCGTGCAGCAGCTGGACCAGCTCCTCGGCGGCCAGTTTCTCGGTCGCCAGGGTGAATCCGACGAAGTCCAGGAAGAGGATCGAGACGTCCTCGAAGTACTTCGGGTCGACGTTTCCCTTCCGCTGCAGCTCCTCGGCTACTTCCGAGGGGAGGATGTTGTGAAGCAGCGACAGGGAGTGCTGACGCTGCTTCTCCATGTCCTGGTGGCGGGTCTCCAGCTCCTCGGCCGTGTGCCGCAGTTCCTGCTGCGCCGACTGCAGGTTGCGGGTCATGCTGTTGAAGGCCGTCCCCAGCTGGCCCAGTTCGTCGTCGCTGGTGACCTCGATCCGGTGGTCCAGGTCGCCCCGGCCGATGGCGTCCACCCCGCTCTTCAGCTTGGCCAGTTCCCGGCTCAGGTGACGGTACAGCAGGTAGCCCATGGCCAGGATCAGCAGGGCGGAGCAGACCAGCATGCTGACCATCCAGCCGTTGGTGAACGAGCTGACGTCGTAGAATTCCTGACTGGCGGCTTCCAGCAGCTGTGCCTCCTGCCGTTCCAGCGCCAGCAGGTCGTTGAGGGCGCCCCGTGCGGTGGGCTCCACCAGCCGGCTCAACTCCCCCATCGCTTCGTCGTGGCCGGGTCCGCCGAACCGGTCGTGGAAGGCGATCAGCGAGTCGTGCAAAAAGCGGTAGGTGCGGGCGAACTCCTCCACCAGCCCGAGCGAACGGGCGCCCGCCAGGCTCCGCAGCTGCTCCACGCGCCGGTTGACCGCCTCCAGGTCGTTGCGGATCTCCCCGAGCGCCTCCTGCGAAGGCTGGAAGCTGCCGTCCATCTCGATCTCGCTCAGCAGGCGCACCTGCCGCAGCCGATCCTCGATGTCCCGGCGGAGCATCGCGACCAGGGTCTTGCGTTCCACGGTGCGGCGCAGCCGCTCGACGCACTCCGCCCGCGCCGAGCTGCCCCAGCGCACGATCGCCAGGTTGAGGCCGATCAGTGCCAGCAGCGCCACCAGCGAGACGGCCAGCTGTCTGCGAAGGGTCATTGCGGGCGGCTCCTCGGGTCCGGGAAGTGAGGGGCGGAGAATGCGGGGCGAGCGGGGACGGCCTCTCCCCGGCCGCCGGTCGCACTACCGGCAGCGCCGATCTTGGGGGGATTCGCGCGCCTCGAACGGGGCTGTGCGTACAGTTGCACCTCGACTCCCTCGGGGCTTAGTCCCGGGGGGCCTTGTTTTTCACCGCGGCTCGAGGCAGGTGACCCCTCCGCTCTCGAACCTTCTCCCGGCCCGGCAACCCGCGCTCGCGAACAGCTGCAGCCGGCACGGTGCACCGGCGCGCCGCCCCCATGGAGCCACCCGACCTCGCGGCCGAGCCGGCGCCCGAGGTGGCAGCCGGCGCTATGTTTAGGACGCCCTAAGAATAGCAGGAGAAGAAGCGGTGCGCACGCATTGATTTGCGCTGGTGGGCCGGCCTCACGTTGGTGGAGGGCGGGCAGGGCGGTGAGCAGACCAGCCGTCTGCGGCTCACTCCACGTCGCGGCGCGGGGAGCCCAGGTAGACCTGGCGGGGGCGGGCGATGCGCTGTTCCTTGTCGCGCATCAGCTCTTCCCACTGCGAGACCCACCCCGACATGCGCGCCACCGCGAACAGCATGGGGAACATCCAGCTGGGAAAGCCCATCGCCTGGTAAATGAGCCCCGAATAGAAGTCGACGTTGGGATAGAGCTTGCGTTTCACGAAGTAGTCGTCCTGCAGGGCGATCTTCTCGAGCGCCAGGGCGATGTCCAGCAGGGGGTTGGTGCCGGTGACCTCGAAGACCTGCTCGGCCAGCCGCTTGATGATCTTGGCCCGCGGGTCGTAGTTCTTGTAGAC
>JBFGHG010000203.1:0-5996 GCA_041578395.1 Acidobacteriota bacterium | reverse complement strand
TAACACCTCGTACTCGACCCGGATGCGTCCGACCGCCTGCCGGGCCCTCCTTCCGCTGTCCGCGACGACCACCGCCAGCACGTCGCCGACGTAGCGGGTGGTGTCGCCCGGTCCCAGCATCAGGGGCCAATCCTGACGGATCAAGCCGATGTGCCGGTCTCCCGGGATGTCCTCGACCGTGAACACCCCCTTCACGCCCGGTTGCAGCAGGGCCTCCGAGGTGTCGAGGCTGAGGATGCGGGCCCGCGGATGATCGCTCAGCTTCAGGGCGGCGTGCAGCATCCCGTCCAGCGTCATGTCCGCCACGTAGGGGTGTTGCCCGAGCACGAGATCGTAGGCCTCGTATTTCGGATGGGAGACGCCGATCCGGCCGCTGCTCGCGGGCAGTTCGATCGGCTGGCCCCGCCGCAGCGCCTCGGCGGCGTGCAGCACGGAGTCGACGATCTTCACGTAGCCGGTGCAGCGGCACAGGTTGGGAGAGAGCGCCCGGGCCACTTCGTGGCGAGAGGGGGCGGGGTTCCGGTCCAGCAGCAGCTTGGAGCGCATCACCATGGCGGGGATGCAGAAGCCGCACTGCACGCCGCCTTTCTCCAGGAAGGCCTTGGCGAAGGTGTCCCGCAGCCGGGGACTCAGGCCCTCCACCGTCATGACGTCTTTGCCGGCCAGCTTCTCCATGCTCTGGCAGCAGGCCAGAACGGGCCGGCCGCTCACTTCCACCGTGCAGCAGCCGCAGGCGGCCTGGGGACTGCAGCCGTCCTTGGGGGAGAGGATGTTTTCAGTCTCGCGCAGGTACTCGAGCAGGCTGCACTCGGGGTGCCCCCGGTAGTCGCGCGGCTGACCGTTGACGCGAAATCTCATGGTCTGACGGTTCACAGTTGCTGGAATCGCTTCCAGACTCGCTCGGCTGACGAGCGGGCCGCCGCGGCGATCTCGGCCTCGTCGGTCCCAGGCAGTTCCCGCTCCCGCATGACTATTCTGCCATTGATGATCGACGTATTCACGGGCGCGTCGGCAATTCCGTAGAGGAAGTGTCCCCAGAAGTCTTCCCCCGTCAGGGGCGTGGGTGGAAAGTAGTCGACCAGAATCAGGTCCGCCGGCGCCCCCGGCTCGATCCGTCCGACCCTCTGGCCGCTCAGGCGCTCGTAGATCCGCGGGTTGTGCTCGAGCAGCATCGCCTGAAATTCGTTCCAGCCTGCGTTGGGGTCGGCCAGGTGGTGCTTGTGAAGCAGGAAGCCGGTGCGCGCCTCCGCCCGCACGTCGGGAGTCATGCCGTCCGTGCCGATGCCGACTCGCACTCCTCGCTCGAGCAATGCGAAGACATCGGCACGTCCCACCGCGTTGTTCATGTTGGACTGGGCCTGGTGAGTGACGATGGTGCCGCTTTCGGCCACCACGTCGAAGTCCGGTTCGGCCAGGTGCACGCCGTGCGCGGCGATGCTGTCCGGGCCGAGCAGACCGAAGCGCCGCAACCGCCGGACCGGGCCCTCTCCATAGGCTTGCAGGCAGCGGGTCTGGTCAACGGCGTCTTCCAGCAGGTGAACGTGGCAGCCGCGGCCATGTGACCGGCTGATCTCGCCGGCTTGCTCCAGGGAGTCGTCGTCCAGGGTGAAGGCCGCGTGCAGCCCCATCATGGCGTCGAACGGATGGTCGGGGTCCTCGGCGCGGCAGCGGCGGCACTTGTCGAGGTAGCGCCGGTTCTCCTCGAGCCCTCGGTCCCGGACCTGCTTGCCATCCCGGTCGGAGACCTCGTAGCAGAGGATGCCGCGCAGGCCCACCAGCGCCAGGGCGTCTTCGATGCGGTCCAGGCTGCCCTCCACGGCGGAGGGACTGGAGTGGTGGTCGATCACCGCGGTGCAGCCGTTCTTGATGGCAGTGATGGCCGCCACCAGGGCGCTGTAATAGACGGCCTCCAGGTCCAGCGCGCGGTCCAGGCGCCACCACAGCTTCTCGAGGATCTCCACGAAGTTGCGAGGCTGCTCGGTCAGCGCCATTCCCCGGGCGAAGGTTCCGTAGAAGTGCATATGGACGTTGATCAACCCGGGCATCAGCAGGCGTCCGCCGCCGTCCAGTGCTTCGGCACCGGCGAAGCGGTCCGCCAGCTCCGCCGAGGGACCCACGGCCGCGATCCGGGCGCCTTCGATGGCGACCGCCTGGCTGGTCGACACGGACGCGCCGGGAGAGTTGCTGAAGAGGGTCACGTCGGAGACGAGAAGGCTCATAGTACCCGCATACTGTACCGTATGAGGATGAGCAAGGACCGAGCCGCTTTGTACCTGCAGGACGCCCACGAGCTGTCGGAAGGGATCGAGCTGGTCCAATACGCCGAAGCGAAGGGATTCGAAGCCGTCTGGCAGGCCGAAAGCCGGCTGGTGCGGGACGCGATCGTACCCATGGCCGCCTTTGCCTCCCACACCTCGACCATCAAGGTCGGCAGTGGGGTTATCAACAACTGGACCCGCAACATCGGCCTGCTGGCGTCCACCTTCCTGACGTTGGACGACCTGGCGCCCGACCGCATCCTGTGCGGAATCGGCGCCTGGTGGGACCCTCTGGCCCGGAAAGTGGGAATCGACCGGAGCCGTCCCCTGGGAGCGATGCGGGAGACGATCGGAGTCCTGCGCCGTCTGCTGGCCATGGAAACGGTCACCTTCCACGGGGACTTTCACCACGTCGACGGCGTGAAGCTGGACGTCGTGTACGGCCGCAAGACGCCCCGCAACGTCCCGCTTTACATCGGCGCCACGGGGATGAAGATGATGGAGCTGACCGGCGAGATCGCCGATGGAGTTCTGCTCAACTACCTGGTAAACCCCGACTACAACTCCCGCGCGATGGAGGCGCTGGAGAAGGGGGCGCGAAAGTCGGGGAGGACGCTGGAGGAGATCGACCGGCCCCAGCTCGTGATCTGCTCGGTGGACCAGGACCGTCGAAAGGCCCTGGACGCGGCCCGCAAGATGATCACCCAGTATCTGGGCCAGCAGCCGCACCTGATGAAGGCGAGCGGCGTGACCCAGGAGCTGCTGGACGAGATCCAGCAGGTGCTGACCTGGCCCGCCACCGAGGAGGAGATCGAGCGTGCGATGCACCTGGTTCCCGACGAGGTGGTCCAGATGTGCACCGCCAGCGGTTCGCCTCGAGAAGTCAAGGCCAAAGTCGCCGAGTACCTCGATCATGGGGCCACCTGCCCCGTGCTCTACCCGCTGGGCGACCCGCGCCTGATGATCGACATCTTCAGTGAGGGTTTGCAGTCCCCGTGATCCGGCATCGGCCGGACCATGAGTGCCGAGCGTTGCAAGGGCAACCGATTTCGCACCGGCGCTGCCTGCTCTTCGATTCGACGAAGCGCGGACCGGACGAACAGGGACTCGGTCGACGACGGCCAGGGCTGCTGCGGGAACGGGCCGCTCCTCCAGCGACCCAGAGAATGGAATACCGGAAAGGAGTGTTTTCATGACACCCGCGAGCACCACATACGCGGCTCGTCTCGACATCGACTATCCAGACGAACTAGATCGGCTTTCGACGGCCTTCCGGATCATCTGGATCATCCCGATTGCCGTCATCCTGGCGTTGATCTCCCAGGGAAGTGAGACCGTGGTCGTGGACGAGGCCGGTAACGTTTTGAAGAGGAATGGCGGGGGACTGGCTTCCGGCCTGGCGGTCGCCACCGGCCTCATGATCGTCTTCCGCCAGCGCTACCCTCGCTGGTGGTTCGATTTCGCCCGCGAGCTGACCCGCTTCGCCTACCGGGTGGGCGCTTATCTGACATTGCTCAGCGATCTGTACCCGTCGACCGTGGATGAACAGTCGGTTCACCTGGAAGTCGATTACCCGGATGTGAAGCGTGATTTGGTGTGGTGGATGCCGTTGGTCAAATGGTTCCTGGCGATCCCCCATTACCTGGTGCTGCTGATCTTGTTCGTAGCCGCGATCCCGGTGGTCGTGGTTGCCTGGGTCGTGATCGTCGTAACGGGCCGCTATCCCAGGGCGCTGTTCGACTTCGTGGTGGGCGTCGGGAGGTGGTCCTTGCGGGTGGGCGCTTACGCCTTTCTGCTGGTGACGGACGAATACCCTCCCTTCAGCCTGAGTTGAAGCTCGAGTCGAACTCAACTGGTTTCCAGGGCACAGGAGCCACCTCGTGCTCGAGCCGGCAGGTGGTGAACAGCCAACCCGCCGTCAAAGGGGGAAGGAGTGCTCCCCCGACCAAGGCGCCGACCACCAGGCCCCCAAGTGCTCCTGCGAAGACCCACAGAAGCCTCTGTCGTCCCATCATGGCGCCATCTCCAGGCGATCCGCGTGGAGCAATACCTCCTGAAAAACTGTGCGGGCACAAACGGGAGAGTTCTGCCAGGAGCGGTTGGCTCTAGAGCGGCAACTGTGACCGCCGATGGCATCCTACGAACAAGGACCCCGACACCAATGGAGGAAGAACAACTGTAACGAGGGCTATTACGATCTGCGGCCACCATGGGGGAATAGCCCCTGCCAGAGCGACAAGAGTAGCGGTGACCGCGATAATGAGTGAGCCCAACAGCGCGCCGAACGCTTGTAGAACCCGCCCGCCAAGTTTCTCCATTTGCCACACGCTCGCGATGATGGGCCCCCAGAAAAAGCAGAATGACGACGCACTCAACGAAGCCAATGAGGGCCGTCAACCACGGATCTGCATCCGCATAGAAATGAGCAAATACGAACCACGTCCAGAAAACCGCCCAGTATGCCCAGCATCACCAGCCCTTCCTTCCACGGTTCGGTCTTCGTGAAGTTCGAAGGTGACCGGGAACTTGCCTCCCTGGCACCACTTTGAATGAAGCTCTCGGTTTGACCTTCCCACGTTCCCACCAAGACCGGGGGGGAGCTTGCGGCCACGGATCGATCGTCTCGAGAGCAAAAACTACGACTGGGCTCAGAATCAACAGGGTGATGACTATTCTTATCGGTATTCCAAATCGGTTGGAGGATGCATACATGAGGTTATCCGGGCACGACTATGCAACAACGACTCCGTGTGAGGATACGGTCCGGCTTTTGATGTTCGAACCGAGTCGACCCCCTCCGAATCATCGGCTCGAGCGCAGGCTGTGCAGGAAACCGGGGGCGGGAAATCATGCCGCCCCGCGAGCACGAGGACCCGGCAACGGGATGTCCTCGAGTCTCGCTTTTGGGCGTCTCGCTGGACTGCGTCGGGAGGTCGGCTCGCACGGCAGCCATCGACATGTCTTCGTCTATCGAAACCGGAGCGGAGCCTCCCATGCCGCGGGGGTCGAAATAGACCCGCATGTAGCTTCTTTCGAGTTGTCGGAACAACGCCCGCAGGCCCTGGTGGGTGAGGCCCCACGAGTTTCAGAGGGCCGGAGCGGCCAGAGACACGGCCGATCGATGATCCGACGACCAAGCGGGGACCATTTCGACGCGGCGCCGTACCGGAGCCGTTATAATCCGGGGGAATGGGTTCACGGGAACCAGCTGGGAAATCCTGCGGGCAGGCCGATCTCCTGTTTGGCATCAGCCTGTTACTGGTCGCCACGGTGGGAACGGTGGCCCAGATCTTCTCGGTTCCCGCGGGACTGGCCTTCACCGAGCTGGCGTTGATCCTGTTGCCGGCGGTCGTGTTCCTCGCCTGGAAGAGGCTGCCCGTCGCCAGGGCCCTCCGGTGGCGACGGACCAGCCCGTTGACCTCGCTACTCGGCATTGCAGTAGGCACAGCGGGCTGGGGCGTGGCCGCCGGGATCCACGAATTCGTCTCCAAGCCCCTGCTGGGCGAACCACCCGAGATGCCGATGTGGTCTCCCCAGACTCTGTCGCACCTGCTGCTGCTGCTGTTTTCCGGCGCCCTGCTGGCCGGTCTTTGCGAGGAGACCCTCTTCCGCGGAGTTCTTCAGAGCGTCTTCCGGCGGCGCGGCTCCCGGACGGCGGTCGTGCTCACGGCCTTGCTGTTCGCGGTGTACCACGTCAATCCCAGGGCTCTCGTGCCGGCGTTCTTCCTGGGGTTGGTG
>JBFGHG010000202.1:0-6049 GCA_041578395.1 Acidobacteriota bacterium | reverse complement strand
GCGCCTATATCCGCGGCAACGACGAGATGGCCGAGCGAGGCGACGTCTGGGACTACGCCAGGGCCGTCGAGGAGCCCCGCCTGGAGGGGCAGCGTCCTCTGCCCGCCGGCACCCGTACGCTGGGCCACCTCCTGCAGGAAGCCGGGTACCGGACGGCCGTCTTGGGCAAGTGGGGACTGGGAGGACCGCTGACCGAAGGGGCCCCCAACCGGCAGGGGTTCGACTTCTTCTTCGGGTACAATTGCCAGCGCCAGGCCCATACCTACTATCCCCGCCACCTCTGGAGAAACACGGAGAAGGTGTGGCTGGGCAATCCGCTGGTGGTCCCCGGGACGAAGCTCGAGGATGGCGCCGACCCGGCGGACTCGGCCAGCTACGAGCGCTTCACGCTCAGGGAGTATGCGCCCGACCTCATGCTGGAGGAAGCCCTGACCTTCATCGAGGAGAACCGCGACGGGCCGTTCTTTCTCTACTACGCGACCCCCATCCCCCATGTGCCGCTGCAGGCACCCCCGCAATGGGTGCAGCGATACGCGGACCGGTTCGGCCCCGAGAAACCCTACCTGGGGGAGCGTGGCTACTTCCCCCATCCCGCTCCGCGCGCCGCCTACGCCGCCATGGTCTCCTACCTGGACGAGCAGGTGGGGGTCATTCTGGATCGGCTCGAGCAGCTGGGCATCCGCCGCAACACGCTGGTGATCTTCTCCAGCGACAACGGCCCCACCTACAACGGAGGAACGGACTCTTCCTTTTTTCACAGCGGCGGACAGTTCAAGAGCGAGGAGGGCTGGGGGAAGGGATCGCTCCACGAGGGAGGCATCCGCGTCCCGTTCATTGCCAGTTGGCCCGGTCGCATCCAACCGGGTGCGGTCAGCGACCATCTGTCGGCGTTTTACGACGTGCTGCCGACGCTGGCCGAAATCGCCGGGGCGCCCCCTCCCCGAGACACCGACGGGATCAGCTTCGCTCCGACTCTGCTGGGAGCCGGGGACCAGCAGGAGCACGACCTCCTCTACTGGGAATTCCCGTCCTACGGAGGCCAGCAGGCCGTCCGTCTGGGCCGCTGGAAGGGGCTCCGCCGGGGGATGCTGGAGAGCAACCTGGCCCTCGAGCTGTACGACCTGAACGCCGATCCCCGGGAACAAGTGAACGTGGCGGCCGAATATCCGGAAGTCGTGCGCGAGATCGAGGCCATCCTGCGGCGGGAGCACGTCCCGTCGGCCGTGGAGCGGTTCCGATTCCCCGTGCTGGGGGAGTGATGGCCGCCGACGCCCGCGCTCAGGTGCTCGTGACCGGACGGCTGCCCATTCGCAGGGCGGTGGGCTGACGTCCCCGCAGCTCCGCCATGGTCCGCCCGATCGCCAGCGTGGGCTCGATCAGATGGCGGCCGCGCAGGCCCAACCCGAGCGGCCGCTGGTGCAGGTGGTGCAGCGCCACGCTCACTGCGCAGCCGCACTGCGAGCAATCGGGGTTGCCGCCGAAGAAACAGGGCTGCACCCGGGTCTTCAGATCGGCGGTGTAGTTGATCGACAGCCGGGCGAAGGTGCATTCCCGCGGATTGTCGGGCGGAGCCGCAAACCCCTCCACCGCGCCGTGCGGACGGATCAAGTCGGGGAACCGCTTTGGCTACTCGACCGGCGGACGCCGGGTAGTGCGTTTCAACCAGTACATCGGCTCACGGCTCGTGTGGGCACGGCTCCGACGAAACAAATCCGGTCGGCGCATTCGGCTACCTTCTCACCGCGGATTCGGAGAAGGGAAACCTGGCCGGTACCGCACTGGAAAAGGAGAAGCTCGATAGCTTCCAGTACTCCGTGGCGCAGCGCCTCACCGTGATTCTCGATACCTGCTTCGCAGGTGGCGGTAAGTCGGTGAGTGGCGAACGCCCCGGCCGCATGCGGATCACCTCGACGCTGAAAGCACGTCGGAAACAGGTTTACTTGTTCTCCAGCCAGGATGGCCACGTTTCATTGGAAACCGACGACTATAGACACGGCTACTTTACTTATCACTTGCTTCAGGCCTGGAACAACGAGAAGTTGCGCCGCGCCGACGAGATATTCCATTATGTGTGGTCCAGAGTCAAAGAGGATACGAATGATCGGCAGATCCCCGACCGGGACATTAGACACGAGAACATCGTAATCTTCTAGCGCGACTACCGGGGCTTCGGTGCCACGACTACCCCCGCAGCAGTGGTGCGATCACCAGCGAGACGATCGACATCAGCTTGATCAGGATGTTCATCGAGGGCCCGCTCGTGTCCTTGAACGGATCGCCCACGGTGTCTCCCACCACGGCCGCCTTGTGAGGCTCCGACCCCTTGCCGCCCAAAAAGCCGCTCTCGATCATCTTCTTGGCGTTGTCCCAGGCCCCGCCCGCGTTGGACATGAACAGCGCCAGCAGCACCCCGGTCAGGGTCGCCCCCGCCAGCATCCCGCCCAGCGCCGCCGCGCCCAGCAGCGTCCCCACCAGCACCGGAGAGATCACCGCGATCAGGCCGGGCAGCACCATCTCGCCCAGCGCCGCCCGCGTGGAGATGTCGATGCAGCGGGCCGTGTCCGGTTTGGCCGTCCCCTCCATCAGCCCCTTGATCTCGCGAAACTGGCGGCGCACCTCCTCCACCATCTTGAAGGCCGCCCGCCCCACCGCCGACATGGTCAGATCGGCGATGAAAAAGGGCAGGATGCCCCCCACGAAGAAGCCGACCACCACCTGTGGATCGAGCAGGTCGAGCACCTGCAGCTGCACGGTCTTGGAGTAGGCCGAAAAGAGGGCCAGCGCTGTCAGGGCCGCCGAGCCGATGGCGAACCCCTTGCCGATGGCCGCCGTGGTGTTGCCCAGCGAATCGAGGCTGTCGGTGATCTTGCGGGTCTCCGGGCCCAGCCCCGACATCTCGGAGATGCCCCCGGCGTTGTCGGCAATCGGGCCGTAGGCGTCCACCGACATGGTCACGCCCACCGTGGCCTGCATCCCCACCGCCGCGATCCCGATCCCGTACAGGCCGGCGTAGTTGAAGGCGATCAAAATCGTTCCGCAGATGGTGAGGATGGGCAGCACCGTGGACTACATCCCCACCGCCAGGCCGGCGATGATGTTGGTGGCCACTCCGGTCTGCGACGCCTCGGCGATGCGCCGCACCGGTGCGCCCGCCGTGTACCACTCCGTCAGCAGGCCGATCACGATTCCGCTGAGCGTCCCCATCACAATGGCGTAGAAGATCCCAATTTCCAGGCCGGCCGCGTTGATCACCAGGAACGTCCCGACCAGCATCAGGCCCGCGGCCACGAAGGTCGAATAGCGCAGGGCGGCGGCCGGGCCCAGGTTGCGCAGCACCCGGATGGAGGCCACTCCCACCAGCGAGGCCACCAGCCCCACCGCGATCACCCACAGCGGCAGCACCATGTAGAGGATCCGGTTGTCGGGCGTGATGTCCAGGACCTGCGAGCCGGCCGCGGCCGCCAGGGCGATGGTGGCGATCACCGAGCCGACGTAGCTCTCGAAAATGTCGGCCCCCATGCCCGCCGTGTCCCCCACACAGTCGCCGACGTTGTCCGCGATGGTAGCCGGGTTGCGGGGATCGTCCTCGGGGATGCCCGCTTCCACTTTGCCCACCAGGTCGGCACCCACGTCGGCGGTCTTGGTGTAGATGCCGCCGCCCACGCGGGCGAACAGCGCGATCGAGCTGGCGCCCATGGCGAAGCCGCTGATGTCGGAGAACTCGATGGTTCCGCGGAAGGCCAGCAGGAAGGCGATCGACAACCCCAGCAGTCCCAGGCTGGCCACCGAGAGCCCCATCACGGCCCCTCCGGAAAAGGCCACGTGCAAGGCGTGGGCGATGCCCGAATCACTGGCCGCCTGGGCGGTGCGGACGTTGGCGCGGGTGGCGGCCTTCAACCCGAAGAAGCCCGCCAGCATCGAACTGGCGGCGCCCAGCACGAACGCGACTCCCGTCCAGGGCGAGATCAGGAAGCTGAGCAGCGCACAGACGATGGCGATGAAGGCCAGCAGGATGGTGTACTCCCGCTTCAGGAACACCATCGCCCCCAGGTGAATGGCGTCGGAGATCTCGACCATGATCGGTTTGGTGACCTGAATGCGCCGGATCGAGGAGTAGATCAGGGCGGCGAACACCAGGCCGACCACCGCCAGCAGCGGGAACACGTAGGTATAGCTCGTCATCAGTAGAAGTCCTCAGTCTCGTATGTGTATGTATGCAGTGCTGCCGTCGCCCGCTCAGTTGAAGCGGCCCATGGCCGCCTCGGGGCCTTCCCGCAGAAAGGTCTCCACCGCCCGGCAGGCCGTATCGAGAATCTCGGGCAGCTCCTCCCGTTCCCGTCTCGTGAATTCTTCGAGGACGAAGGCAACCAGGTCGTCCGGCGGTTCCTCGGGAGCGATCCCGATGCGGAGCCTCGCCACCTCCTGGCTCCCCAGCCAGGAGAGAATCGACTTCATCCCCTTGTGCCCCCCCGCGCTGCCCCGCAGGCGGATCCGGATCTTGCCGAAGGGGAGCGCCACTTCGTCGTAGACTACCAGCGTGGAGGCCGGGTCGAGCCGGTGGTCGTAGAGCAGCTCGTGCACCGCCTCGCCGCTGCGGTTCATGAAGGTCTGCGGCTTGGCCAGCATGAGAGGCTGCCCCTCCAGGCGGGTCTTGCAGACCAGCGACCGTCCCGACCGCTCCCAGCGCCCCCGCTGCCGGACGGCCAGCAGGTCCGCCAGCATGAAACCGACGTTGTGGCGGGTGTACACGTAACGGGGACCCGGATTGCCCAATCCCACGATGGAGAACACCTCGCCGTCCTCCACCGTTTAGTCGGACTTGGAGGGCTTTTCCTCCGGCTCCCCTTCTTCCTCGTCCTTGCCCTTGCCGATGACTTCGGGTTCGGCCTCTTCCTCGGCGACCTCTTCGACCTCTTCCACCTCGACTCTGGGCGGGACCACCGTCGCCACCACCAGGTCGGGCTCGGAGAGGACCTTGATCTTGTCGGTGTCGACGCGGATGTCCTCGACCCGGATCATGTCGCCGATCTCGAGGGCAGAGACGTCCACCTCGAAGTTGTCCGGCACGTCGCCCGGCAGGCACTCCACTTCGACCTCCTGCAGCGGGCGATCCATCACACCGCCGGCCTTCACTCCCTCCGCCTGCCCCACCAGTTCGACGGGGATCTCGAAGGTCATCAGCTCGTCCATGGCGACGGTCAGAAAGTCGGCGTGCAGCAGGTCTCCCCGCACGGGGTCCAGCTGGAAGTCGCGAATCAGCACGTCCTGCTGCTGCTGGTCCACCTGCAATTTGAAAATCGTGTTCTGCCCGGATTCCGAGTGCAGGATGCGGTGCAGCACGCGGGGGTCGACAGTGATCGAAACGGCTTCGATGGCCGGTCCGTAGAGCGTCCCCGGGATCTTTCCGGCGGCCCGCAAACGGCGGCTGGCGTTCTTGCCCAGTTGCTGCCGGGTTTCGGCTTCCACTACCACGTTGTCCATGATTGATTCCTCATATGAACAATCGACTCACCGAGGTCTCCTCGTGAATCGATCGAATCGCTTCTCCCAGCAGCCCGGCGACGCTGAGCACCTTGATGGTGGGCAGCATCTTCTCCTCGGACACCGGGATGGTGTTGGTCACGATGACCTGCTCGAACGGCGAGCGGCGGATGCGCTCCATCGCCTTGCCGGAGAGCACCGGGTGGGTGGCCGCCGCGAACAGCCGGCGGGCGCCCGCCTTCTTCAGAGCTTCCGTGGCCCGCACCATGGTGCCGGCCGTGTCGACCATGTCGTCGACGATCAGCACGTCCTTTCCCTCGACGTCGCCGATGATGTGCATCACCTCCGCCTCGTTGTCCGCCACCCGGCGCTTGTCGATGATGGCCAGGTTGGTCCCCACCCGCTTGGCGAAGAAGCGCGCCCTCTCCACGCCCCCCGCGTCGGGCGAGACGATCGTCAGGTTGTCGAACCCCAACTCCTCCAGGTACTGCAGGATCACCGGAGTGGCGAAGAGATGGTCGACCGGGATGTCGAAAAACCCCTGGATCTGACCCGCGTGCAGGTCCAT
>JBFGHG010000201.1:0-6065 GCA_041578395.1 Acidobacteriota bacterium | reverse complement strand
CGGATGGGTACGCCGGCGTCCTGCAGCGCCAGGATGCCGCCGCAGATGGTGGCCATCGAGGACGAGCCGTTGGACTCCAGGATGTCGGCCACGATACGCACGGTGTAGGGAAAGTCCTCGTCGGAGGGGAGCACCGGGGTGATGGCCCGTTCGGCCAGCACGCCGTGTCCGATCTCACGCCGGCCCGGCCCCCGCAGGAAGCGGACTTCTCCCACGCTGAAGGGAGGGAAGTTGTAGTGCAGCATGAAGGACTTCTTGCTGTCGCCCTTCAGGTCGTCGACTCGCTGCACGTCGTCGGCCGTCCCCAGCGTGACGGTGACCAGGGCCTGCGTCTCGCCGCGGGTGAACAGCCCCGAGCCGTGGGTGCGCGGCAGAAAGCCGACTTCGGTGGAGATGTAGCGGATCTCGTCGAAGCGGCGGCCGTCGGGCCGGCGGCTCTCCTTCAGCACGCTGTCGCGGAAAATGCGCTCCTTGACCCGGTTGAAAACGACCGAGGTCTGGGCCCGCTTCTCTTCCTGGTCATCGGGGAAGAGTGCCACGATCTCGTCCTTGTACTGGCGCATCTTCTGCTCGCTGGCCAGCTTTCCTTCCGGACCGGAGGCGTAGAGCGCCTCGCGGATCTTGTCGGGGGCCTGCTCGTGGACGATCCGCTCCACCTCGGGATCGAACGTGGGCGCTTCCACCGTGAACTTGGGCTTGCCGACGCGCGCGTGCAGCCGCCGGATCGCTCCGATGATCTCGCGCACGGCGCCGTGCCCGAACTCGAGCGCCTCCACCATCTTCTCCTCGCTCACCTCGCGGGCGCCGGCTTCCACCATCAGGATGGCTTCCTCGCTGGCGGAGAGGATCAGGTTCAAGTCGCTGTTTTCCAGCTGCTCGAAGGTCGGGTTGGCCACGAACTGGCCGTCGATCAGGCCGACGCGCACGGCGGCGATCGGATTCTCGAAGGGGATGTCCGAGAGGTAGAGCGCAGCCGAGGCGCCCACCATGGCCAGGACGTCGGGGTTGACCTCCGGCTCCGCCGACAGGACCATCGCGATCAGCTGGGTCTCGTGGCGGTAGTGATCGGGGAAGAGGGGGCGGACGGGCCGGTCGATCAGCCGGCTGGTCAGCACTTCCTTTTCAGTGGGGCGGCCTTCGCGCTTGAAGAAGCCCCCCGGGATCTTCCCGGCGGCGTAGGTGTATTCGCGGTAGTCGCAGGTCAGGGGCAGGAAGGGAATGTCCTTGATGTTCCGGTCCCAGCAGGCGGTGGCCAAAACCACCGTGTCGTTGAGCCTCACCAGCACGGCCCCGTCGGCCTGTTTGGCCAGTTTGCCCGTCTCCAGCGAGAGCTCCATGTCTCCCAGCCGGACGGTTTCTTTTTCACTCATTGTTTCTCCTCAGTTGTTCGTTCTCATCACGATCTGGCGGAAGAATCCAGGAAAGAGGACGGTGCGCTCGATGTTCGGAGGTCCCGGGCCTGGGACCGGTCGCGTGGTAGACATTTCACCGCCGCGGACGAACCGTCCCCGGCATTCAAGACAAGGATTTACTTGCGAATCCCCAGACGGCCGATCAGGTCTTTGTAGCGGTTGAAATCCGTCCGCTTCAGGTAGTCCAGGAGTCTCCGCCGTTGCCCCACCATCTTGAGCAGCCCGCGACGGGAGTGGTGATCCTGCTTGTGCTCTTTGAGGTGCTCGGTCAGGTAGCCGATCCGCTCGCTCAGCAGGGCCACCTGGACCTCGGGGGATCCGGTGTCCGAGCCGTGCAGCTGGTAGTCGGTGATGATCGTGGTCTTCTTGTCTTTCGTCAGTACCATCTCTTCTTTTTTCTTTCCGTCTAAAGCAAGCCAATGTACCAGAAAAGGGCGCTCGAGTAAACCGGAGCGAGGTCTGGGCGAGGTGCCACGGGCTTCCTGCCCGTGCTTGCCGTCGGGCGGAATCCCCGCCTGCAAGGCCCGTCCCCGTCCGCATACGAACCACAGTACTCAGGCACGCGGGTGGGAGTCGCGGTAAACCCGCCGCAGTTCCTCGACCGTCAGCTGGGTGTAGCGCTGGGTGGTGGACAGGCTGGCGTGTCCCAGCAGCTCCTGGATCGAACGCAGGTCCGCGCCGTTGTTGAGCAGGTGGGTGGCGAAGCAGTGGCGCAGCAGGTGGGGGTGCACCTTCAGCCGCTGAGCGCCGCGGCGCAGGTGTCCGGCCAGGTTGCGCTGGACAGAGCGGGCGCTGAGCCGCGACCCCCGCAGATTCAGGAAGAGCGCGCGAGGCTCGGCCACGCTGCGGCGCCGGGCCAGCTGCCGGCTCCGGGCCCGAAGATACGCGCGGAGCTTGGTCTCGGCGCCGCCGCCGAACAGTACGATCCGCTCCTTGCGGCCTTTTCCGCGCACCCGCAGCTGCCGCTCGGTCAGCGCCACGTCCTCCACGTCCAGGGCCACCAGCTCACCCACTCGGACACCGCTGGAGTAGAGCAGCTCCAGGATGGCCCGGTCGCGGACGCCCCCGTCGGTGTCGGCTGGAGGCAGCTCCAGCACCGTTTCGAGCTGGGCGGGGGAGAGCAGCGGCGGGACTTTCTTGGGCAGGCGGGGGCTGGCCACCAGCCGGGCCGGGTTGGAGGCGATCTCCCCGCGCCCGTGCAGGAAGCGAAAGAAGGAGCGCAGGCAGGCCAGCTTGCGCGAGACCGAGGCCTTGCCGTTGCCCCGCTCGTAGAGGTGTCCCAGGAAGTCGCGGATGGTGATGTGGTCGACGTCGGCGGGCTGGGCCGGCCCCAGGTAGCTCCGGAATTGAGAAAGGTCGCGGCCGTAGCCCTTCAGCGTGTGGGGCGAATAGTTCCGCTCCAGCCGCAGGTGATTCAGGAAGTCGTCGATGGCCCGTTGCATCGGTCACTTCACCCGGATGCGGTAGTCCTTCAGTTTGCGGTGCAGGTGGGTGCGCTCCATGCCGATCGCCTCGGCGGTCCGGGAGACGTTGCCGCCGTTCTCGAGCAGTTTCTCCAGGATGTACTTCTTCTCGAAGCGCCGGCGGGCCTGCTGCAGGCTGGCGGCCTGGCCCGGGTCCTGCAGAGGGCCGCCCAGCACGGCGGCCGGCAGGTCGGCCACCCGGAGGGACTCCTGCGGCAGCATGATCACCAGCCGCTCCACCATGTTCTTCAGCTCGCGCACGTTGCCCGGCCAGTCGTAGGCGGCCAGCTTCTCGAGCGCCTTGGGCGCCAGCTTCTTGGGGGGCTTGCCGTAGCGGCGGCAGAACATCTCCAGGAAGTACTCGGTCAGCAGCGGGACGTCCTCGCGGCGGTCGCGCAGCGCCGGTACCTCGAAGGGGATGACGTTGAGGCGGAAGAAGAGGTCCTGGCGAAAAGTCCCCTTCTCGATCTCCGCCTCCAGGTCCATGTTGGTGGCGGCGATCACCCGCACGTCCACCTCCATCGCCCGGCTGCTGCCCACCGGGTGGAACCGCTGCTCTTCCAGCACGCGCAGGACCTTGGCCTGGGTCTTGAGGCTCATGTCCCCCACTTCGTCCAGGAAGAGCGTCCCGCCGTGGGCCTGCTCGAACTTGCCGGTGCGGCTCTCGTCCGCGCCGGTGAAGGCCCCCTTGACGGCCCCGAACAGCTCGGCTTCGATCAGGTCCTCCGGGATGGCGGCGCAGTTGACGTCCACGAAGGCCCGGTCCCGCCGGTGGCTGCGCAGGTGCAGCAGCCGCGCCACCAGCTCCTTGCCGGTGCCGTTTTCGCCGTAGATCAGGATACGGCCCTCGGTGGGGGCGGCGTACTCGATCTGCTGGCGCAGGGCCAGCATCGGCACCGAATTGCCGATCATCACCGTGTCCTGCTGCAGCTGCCGGCGCAGGTCCTGGTTCTCGCGGGCCAGGCGCTCGTGTTCGAGGGCATGCTCGATGGCCAATACGACCTTCTCGGTGGTCAGGGGCTTCTCGACGAAGTCGAAGGCCCCCTGCTTGGTGGACCGGACCGCCGTTTCGATCGTCCCGTGGCCGGAGATCATCACCACGTACTGGCGGGGGCGCTGTTGACGGATCTGCCGGAGCACCTCGAGGCCGTCCTTGCCCGGCAGCCAGACGTCCAGCAGGATCAGGTCGAAGCTGCGGCGCTCGAGCAGCTCGAGGCACTCCTCCCCCGAGGCGCAGCTGTGGACCTCGTAGCCTTCGTCCTGCAGCACTCCCTCGAGGGACAGCCGGACGTTCTCCTCGTCGTCCACCACCAGAATGCGTGCTTCGGGCATGCGGGCTCTCCGTACCGGCTCATTATGCCGCATCGCCGTGCTCGGCTACGCGGGCAGCTCGAGGGTGAAGCGCATTCCCCGCGGGTGGTTGGGTTCGGCGCGGATGTGGCCCTGGTGCTCGCTCACGATCTGCTGGACGATGGCCAGCCCCAGGCCGGTCCCCTTCTTCTTGGTGGAGAAGTAGGGCAGGAAGAGCTTGTCGTAGTCCTCCGGGGAGATCCCGCTGCCGTTGTCGGCGAACTCCACGCTCACCGACCGGCGGGAGGGGTGCAGGCGCGTACGGATCTCGAGCGTGGGTCCGTTGGGATGGTCGGTCAGGGCATCCACCGCGTTGTCGATCAGGTTGGCGAAGACGCGCCGCATCTGCTCCGGGTCCAGCCTCACCGTGCGCAGCTCCGGGTCGAAATCGGACTCCACCCGGATCGGCCGCAAGGCGCCGTCGTAGTGGGTCAGGGTCTGCTCGAGCAGGGCGTGCAGGTCGGTCTGGACCGGCCGCGAGATGGGCAGCCTGGCGAAGCGGGAGAACTCGTCCACCAGGCTCTCCAGCATGGCCGACTCGGCCGCGATGATGCGCAGGCCCTGCTCCAGCACCTGCTGGAACTCCCGGGTGGGGCCGTCGGGTTCGGGCGCCAGGCGGGCGAAGCGCCGGCGGATGCGGTCGGTGGACAGCTGGATCGGCGTGAGCGGGTTCTTGATCTCGTGCGCCAGCCGTCGGGCCACTTCCTGCCAGGCGGCGAACTTCTCGGCCCGGATCAGCTCCGTCAGGTCGTCCAGCACCACCAGGTACTCCAGGTCGCCCTGGCTGGGCAGGGGGTTGACGGTCACGGTGGCGGCGATGAAGCGCTGCTGCTCTCCCCGCCGGAAGGACAGGTCCCGCCGGCTGGAGCCGTACAGCGCCGCCAGCCGCTTCATCTCGTTCAGTTCGCGGCGCAGTTCCTCGCCCACGACCCGCTCGAGCGGCTGTCCCACGCTCTCGTCCCGGCCGCGCTGCAGGATGTGCAGGGCCGCTTCGTTTACGGTCCGGACCTGGTCCGACTCGTCCAGACTGATCACGCCGGTGGCGATGTTCTGCAGGATCGTCTCGGTGTAGCGGCGCCGCTGGTCCAGCTGCTGGTTGATGGAGATCAGCTCCCGGTTGGCCTTCTCGAGCTGGCGGCGGTTCTCCTCGAGTTCCCCCGCCATCCGGTTGAAGGAGTCCACCAGGATGCCCAGCTCGTCGACCGCCGTTACGTCGACACGGTATTCGAGATGGCCGCCGGCCAGCTGCTCGGCCCCTTCCGCCAGGGCCTCCAGCGGGACGGTGATCCGCTTGGCGATGTAGTTGGCCAGCCAGACGAACCCGAAGACGACCGTCAGCGTGCTCAGCACCAGGATGGCGAAGTAGCTCGTCTCCGCCTGCTGGACGCCGGCCTCGAGCTGCTCGAACTTGCGGCGCGCCTCCTCCACCTGCAGGGCGTGAAACTGCACGCTCTCGGGCAGCACCGACTGCCCCAGCAGGATGCCCGCCGGCCTTCCCTCCGGCCCCGCCACCGGCAGTCCCGCCACCAGCAGATCGGTGTCCGCCTGCTGCCGTTCGAAGAGCCGCCGGTGAAGGAAGAAGGGGCCGTCGGAGGCGGCGCGTCGAGCCAGCGAGCGGGCGGGCTCTCCCGCCTCGACCCACCCCGGGCTGTGAATCAGGCGCTCGCCTGCGGCGTCCACCCAGCCCAGCGCGGTCAGCCCTTCCCGATCCGCCCACTCTGCCAGCCAATCCTCGTCCGGGGTCGGGCCGCTCCCTCCCGCGGTCGAAAGGTCACGGGCAGGGATGCCCGCGTCGCGGATCCGCTGCAGACTCCGTTGCAGGTCCTGGCGGGACTGCTCG
>JBFGHG010000200.1:0-6077 GCA_041578395.1 Acidobacteriota bacterium | reverse complement strand
GGCGGGCCTTTTTCGTTTCGGCTCAGCCCTGCGGGCGCCCGTTAGCGCCCTTCCGGCTGGTCCTTGGACACCTGCAGCGGAAAGGGGCGCGCCGCAAGGGCGGCTCCCAGCGCAGCGGCACGGACCTGGGATCGCTCAGGGCAAATCCTCGAGGGGGCGCCAATTCGACCAGCAGCGGCGTGCCCTTCACCAGCTCACGACGCTGTCGGCGGGGTGGGATTGAGGCTGAAGTAGACGTTAGGACCGACTTTGGCCTGAGTCGCCTCTATCAGTCCCTCGGCGAACCGACGGGCCCTCCGGGAGCGGGTGTCGAAGATCACAGGTCTCTGCATGGCCCGACCTCCGTAGCGACTGTGACGAGCATGCCTCGAGCGGACCTGCCGCGGCAACCCCGCCGGGCGGCTGCTACAATCCCGTCATGAGCGACGAAAGCAACGCCTGCGACCTGGCCGACAAGACGTGCGTCCCCTGCCGCGGGGGCGTTCCCCCGCTGACCGCCGACGAGATCCGGCCCCTGCTGGCCGAAGTGGACGGCTGGGAGGTGATCGATCAGCACCACGTCCAGAAACGCTTCGACTTCCCCGACTTCGTCACCGCCCTGGACTTCGTCAACGCGGTGGGCGCCGTCGCCGAAGATCAGGGCCACCACCCCGACCTCTACCTGACCTGGGGCAAGGTCGAGGTGAAGATCTGGACCCACAAGATCGACGGCCTCACCGAGAGCGACTTCGTGCTGGCCGCCAAGATCGACCGCCTGCGCTCGGAAGCCGCGGCGTGAGCGCAGCGCAGGCCGAACGGATCTGTTCCCTGCTGCCCAGCGCCACCGAGATCGTCTGCTCGCTGGGGCTGCGCGATCGGCTGGTGGCGATCACCCACGAGTGCGACTTTCCCCCGGAGGTGGCGCGGCTGCCCCGCATCACCTCCAGCGCCATCGATCACGAAACGAGCAACAGCAACCGGATTCACCGGCACATCAGCCGGGCGGTGCACGAGGGGAGCAGCATCTATCACCTGGATCAGCACCTGCTCGAGCAGCTCGAGCCCGACCTGATCCTGACCCAGGAACTGTGCGACGTCTGCGCCGTGTCCTATTCGATCGTCGCGGGCGCGGTCCGCACGCTGGAAGGCCCGGCCCGCGTCCTGTCGCTGGAACCGACCAGCGTGGGGGAGATCATCGGGACGATCCGCACGGTGGGGCGGGAAGCCGGCGTCCCGGAGCGGGCCGAAAACCTCGCCGCCGGCCTGCAAGAGCGGATCGAAGCGGTCCGTTCCAAGGCGGCGCCGCTCGATTCCCGTCCCCGGGTGTTCGCGATGGAGTGGCTCGACCCTCCCTTCGTGGGCGGCCACTGGGTCCCCGGGATGATCGATCTGGCCGGCGGAGTGGACGTGCTGGGGGAAGCCGGCGCGCCCTCGCGGGAGATCTCCTGGGACGAGATCGAGGCCGCCCACCCCGAGGTGGTGGTGCTGATGCCCTGCGGCTTCGACCTGCAGCGGACGCTGGACGAAACGGCGCGGACGCCGTTTCCGAGTCCCTGGAAGCGGCTGGAGGCGGTCCGCAGCGGCCGCGTGTACGCCGTGGACGGCTCCGGCTACTTCAACCGCCCCGGCCCCCGGATCGTCGACGGCCTGGAGATCCTGGCGGAGATCCTGCACCCGGAGGTATTCGAGCGGCGCATGCCGGCTTCGAGCTGGCAGGCGGTCTGAGCCTATCTCTGGTAGACGACTTTGCCGTCGACGATGGTGTACAGGACTTCCACGTTCAGCAGTTCGCGGGGGTCGATTTCCAGCAGGTTGGCGGACAGGACCGCCACGTCGGCGAGTTTTCCCACTTCCAGCGTGCCTTTGATGTCCTCTTCGAAGTTGCCGTAGGCGGTGTTGACGGTGTAGGCGCGCAGGGCCTCTTCCATGCCGATCCGCTCCTCCGGGAACCAGCCCCCGGCGGGCTCGCCCTGCACGGTCTGCCTGGTGACGGCGGCGTACAGCGCCAGCATGGGGTTGATCGGGTACTCGGCGGCCGAGGTCCCGGGCCAGTCGCTGCCGAAGGTGAGGATGGCCCCGTGGTCGGCCAGGCTGCGGAAGGCGTAGGCGCCGCGACAGCGCTCCTTCCCGATGCGCTCTTCCATCCAGCGCATGTCGTCGCTCAGGTGATACGGCTGGACTTCGGCCACCACCTCGAGCGGGCCGAAGCGGGGCAGGTCTTCGGGCGCCACCACCTGGGCGTGCACCAGCCGGAAGCGGCGGTCGCGGGGGCCGTTGCTCTTCTCCAGTTCTTCCAGGTAGTTCAGCAGCAGGTGATTGGCTTCGTCCCCGATGGCGTGCACGCTCAGCTGCAGGCCGGCCGCGTCCGCCTCCCGCATGTGGCGGAGGAACTGCCCCTCGGCGAGATTCCCCTCCTGGTCCAGCATCAGGACCCGCCAGCGGCCCCGGTTGTCCGGCTGGTGCAGGTAGGGCTCGAAGAAGCGGGCCGTGGAGGTACCCATGATGCCGTCGATATGGCCCTTGACCGCCCCCAGGCGGATCCACTCGTCGCCTGAGCCGACCTGAACGCCTTGCTCGGCCCACTTGCTCCAGTTCTGCAACAACGGCCGGAAGTGGACGCGCACGGTCAGCTCGCCCGCCTCCCGCAGCTGCCGGTAGATCGAGAGCTGCTCGTCGTCGCTCATGTCGCTGACGCTGGTCACGCCCCAGCGCCGGATCTCGGCCAGCGCCCGGCGGCTCTGCTGGACGCGCCTCTGGCGCTTGAAGGTCCGGGGCACCACGTCCCGGAACAGTTCCCGAACTCCTTCGCCTTCCAGGATCGCCCCGTCGAAGCGGACGCCCGGGGCGCGCGGCTGATCCGGGTCCAGGCCGGCCGCCGCCAGCGCCGCGCGGTTGGCGGCGAAGCGGCTGCCGTCGAACTTCTGCAGCAGGACCGGGTGCGAGGCGGTCAGCTCTTCCACGGCGCTCAGATCGGGCGTGAACGGCTCGAGCCGCGTTTCCCCGGCGCTGCCCAGCGCCCACTCGTCGTAGGCCCCCCAGTAGCCCCCCAGGATCCACTCTCCTTCGGGCAGCGTCCGGACGACCTCCCGCAGCCGCTGGACGAAGACCTCCTGGGAGCGCGCGGCCATGACGTTGAACTCCAGGAAGCGGGCGGCGGAGGCGAAATGCACGTGGTTGTCGTTGAAACCCGGCAGCGCGAAGGCCCCTCCGAGGTCGATGTGCCGGGTGTCCGGGTGGACGTGCCGGAGGACCGACTCGTCGGATCCGACTGCCAGCAGACGCCCCTCGCGGATCGCCACCCCTTCGGCCCAGGGCTGCTCCGGGTTGCCGGTCCAGATGCGACCGCCGGTCAGGACGAGTTCGGCGGGCTCTTCGGGCTCGACGGCGCAGGCCCAGCCCGCGGCCAGCAGGGCGATAGGGAGCAAACGCGCCAGGATTCCCTTCACAGCGTGATCAGCCCTTCGGACTGGTCGGGTCTGCCCCCCGCCTCCGGATGGCTTCGCCGCAGGAAGTTCAGGTAGCCGGCGCCGGCGTCCTGACCGTAGTGGCGGACGCTCGATTCGAGCACCCGCAGGCAGCTCAGCACGTCCTCCAGGCCGAGCGGCGGCTGGGCTTCCAGGTCTGCCCGCCGGCGTTCGATCGACTCCCGCAGATCGGCTGCCAGACCCTGCACCAGGGGGTTGGACGAGCCCTCCTCGTAGATGATCCCGCGCGACTCGGTGCGGTAGCTCTTCTCCAGCTGGGCCACCGCTTCGTGCACGTGCGAGTCCTGCAGAGTCCGCAGCCCGCCGGCGTATGCGACCACCGCCTTCTCCAGCTCCTCGAGCACGTCGGCGAAGCTCACCAGGGTCTGCAACACCTGGTAGCGCTCCACCGGTTGCTCCAGCGAAGCCAGCAGGGCCATGTGGTTCTTGTAGCGCTGAAAGTCCTGCCCTTCGGCCAGGTAGCGGCAGTCGGCGGGACAGGCGATTTCGACCACGCGCTTCTGCCCGCAGCACTGCGCGCAGATCTGCCGCTGCTTGGCGGGACAGAAACGCTTTCCCTTGCGGGCGTCGCACAGCGGGCACTTCATCGGGTTTCCCCTCGGGGGGCCAGGGTACTATATAATCGGGCGCTCATGAAGAAGCAGTTCTTTTCGCTGGAGGAGGCCCGCGGGCTGCTCCCCCGGGTCAAGCCGCGGGTGGCCAAGATGGTCCGCCTGGCGGAGCGACTCCAGCAGTTTCAGCCGCAGGTGAAGCGGTTCTCGGAACTGGGAACGGCCAATGCGGGAGGGCCCGACGGCACGGCTTACGTCGAGACCCTGATGGCCCTGCAGCTGTGCGTGCAGCAGGTGCAGGAATTGGGCTGCCTGGTCAAGGGCGTGCAGGAGGGGCTCATCGACTTTCCGCACTGGATGGAGGGGCGGGAAGTGTACCTGTGCTGGAAGCACGGCGAGGAAGACATCGCCTACTGGCACGAGGTGGACGCCGGTTTCGCCGGCCGCACCCCCCTCGGGCAACGAGATTCGAAGGAGAAATCATGATAGAGCGAAGTGGCGCGGGCATCCCTGCCCGTGACTCCGGAACGGGGACGAAGCGGCGGGTGTGGATGGCAGCCGGGTTGCTGCTGTGCCTGACGGCGGCGGCGGCCTGCAGCGAGCCGGCCGAGCAGGGCGAAGCGCGGCCCTTCGTGCCGGGAGGCGGATCTTCTTCGGCCGACCTGGCCGAAGTCACCTGGGACACGCCCGAGGGCTGGGTTTCCGAGCAGCCCGCCAGCAGTTTCCGCAAGGCCCAGTACCGGCTTCCCCGGGCCGAGGGAGACCCGGAAGACGGCGAACTGGCCGTTTTCTTCTTTCCCGGGCAAGGGGGAACGGTGGAGGCCAACGTCCAGCGCTGGATCGGGCAGTTCAACTCGCCGGACGGCGGGTCGGCGGCCGACTCCGCCCAGACCAGCCAGCGTCAGGTCAAAGGCAAAACCGTGACTCTCGTGGACGTGAGCGGCACCTACACGGCTTCGGGCATGGGCCCCGTGGCCCCCGCCGGCCCGCCGCGTCCCGACTACCGCATGCTGGCCGCCATCATCGATACTCCGTCGGGCCCCTGGTTCTTCAAGCTGACCGGCCCCAAACGGACCATCGAGAAGTGGGAAGCCAGCTTCGACGGCTTCGTGGGGACGCTGGAAGTGAAGTAGAGCGGCCATCGACCGTCCCCGCCGCCGACCAGCCGGCTTCCGGTGTCCGCGCGGTCTGCCCCGCGGGCAGCTCATCCGGTGGTGGCTTGATAGTCCACCTTGACGCCGGTATGGCGTTCGATTCTCCGCAGGGCTTCGTCGACGTTGTCCTTGTGGAGCCGGATGATGACGGTTCGCAGCTCCTGGCCCGGTTCCTGGGATTCGACGGTGAGCCAGTGCTTCTTGGACTTCGTGAAGAAGAACAACGGGCTCACGAAGACCGCCAGGGCGTAGCGCGGCTTTTTCGATTTCTCGTACACCAGCTTCTGAACCTGCTCGTACGGGATGTCCAGCAGAGGTTCCCCAGCCTTCTTGCCCACGAACTGAACGCGCCCCCGCGACGGCTCCAGTTTCAGTGACCCCTCGATTCTGTCGGTCTTCGTGCCGACGGGCCGGAACAGCTGGGCGCGGTTGAAGTACTCGTCGGAAAGGCCTTCGCGCGATGGAGTGTCGCGCCGGGCCGCCGTCGAAGGCGGTGCCGAAGAATCCTCTTTCCCTCCCATTTTGCGGAGCATGGCCTGGATGACCCGCTCCGGCACGTCTGCCGACTTCAACTCCACCAGAGCGTCGACATCCGTATCGAACGCTCCCGGCGAGCTCGAGATCTTCTCGATGACCAGCTGTTCACCGATTCCCGCTTTGACCAGTCGCACCACGTCTTCGTTGGTCAGAGGCTTCTCCTGACTCCAGAGCAAGGCGGGAAGAAAGCCGATAGAGGTGATGATCGCCCACTTCTTCATGACGCTCCCTTCGCAGATGCCGGCCATCGACGTTGGCTGGCCGCATCGGCAGCTTCGAGCAGGTCCACGGATTCGCCCGGTCGAGGGCACCTCGGTTGACCTCAGTCTACCGCTTTTGGGCTTTGCTTTCTCGGGTTTCTTTCGAAGATC
>JBFGHG010000199.1:0-6081 GCA_041578395.1 Acidobacteriota bacterium | reverse complement strand
CGGCTGCGCCTCGGCCGTCTTCGGCTCGCGCAGCTTCCATCGTCTCGATTCGGAGCGGCTGCTCGCCGAAGCCCTCCGGGTGGGGCGGCCGGACGGCGTCGTGCTGCTCGTGGGCCGGCTGCGGCGAAATCACAACGGCCTCCGCTCGCGGCTGCGCCGGCGCCTTCACGAGCTGCTCGGGCAGCGCGGCCTGGAAGGCCTCTCCCCCTTCCGCTCCTGGGTGAGCCTGCTGGACGCGGCTTGCCGGGAGGGAGGGAAGGTGATAGAACGCTTGCGGCCGACCAGCTGGCCGGTTCAAACCACACCCCGGGAGTGTCTCCAATCCTGGCGCAGCCATGCGGACCTGGGCGGCCTCCCGCTCGAGCGGGAGACCCGGGAGGAGATTCTGCGGGAACTGGAGATGTGGGCCGCCCGGACCCTGGGCCCTCTGGACGAAGTCTGGGACGAATACGAGCAGTACGTACTGCGGGGGATTCGCTGGTCGGAAAAGGGGCACGGATGAGCGATGAGGTGTTGAGCAGCCTGGGAAGAGCGCTGGTGGACGGCTCGCTGACCGACGACGAGCTGCTGCGCGCGACCTCGCAGGAGCCGGGGGTGCAGATCCTCCCCGAATCGAACGTGATCAAGATCGGGGGGCAGAGCTTCATCGACCGGGGCCGGGCGGCGGTCTTTCCGCTGATCGACGAGATCGCCCGCAACCTGGGCGTCCACCAGATGATCCTGGGGACTGGCGCCGGCACCCGCGCCCGCCACGCCTACAGCGTGGGCCTGGACCTGGGGCTGCCCACCGGCGTGCTGAGCGTGCTGGGGACCTTCGTGAGCATGCAGAACGCCCGCATGATCCACTACCTGCTGGCCAAACACGGCATCCCCTTCATCGAGCCGATCCAGTTCGCGCAGCTGCCGCTGTACCTGGTCGAGCGGGGAGCCGTCGTGTTCTTCGGGATGCCGCCCTACACCTTCTGGCAGCAGAACCCGCCGGTCGGCCGCATCCCTCCGCACCGCACGGACACGGGCGCCTACCTGGTCAGCGAGGTGTTCGCCTCCCGCTCGATGATCTACGTCAAGGACGAGAAGGGACTCTACACCGCCGACCCCAAGAAGGACCGTCACGCCAAGTTCATCGAGCGCATCACGGTGTCCGAGCTGGAGGCGCTGGACCTGCCCGACGTGGTGGTGGAGCGCCCCGTCCTGGAGCTGATGAAGCACGCCCAGAACAGCCGCTCGATCCGCGTGGTCAACGGGCTGGAGCCGGGCAACCTCACCCGAGCGCTGGAGGGCGAGCCGGTGGGGACCCTGATCACGGCCGACTGACACTGGAGACGAATCACACGATGAGCGACGCCCCCGACTCCCGCCACCACGTCTTTTCCAAGCTGATGCGCGAGAGCCTGCTGGACCGCGACCTGATGCGCTCCACCGAGACGCCCGTCTTCCGCATGCTGCCCGAAGCCCACGTGGTCAAGATCGGCGGCCGCTCGATCCTGGACGCCGGCCGCGAGGTGGTCTACGGCGTCGTCGACGTCCTGGCGCGCGAGCTGGAATCGCGCAAGCTGATCCTGGGGACGGGGGGCGGCGTGCGCAGCCGGCACGTCTTCTCGGTGGGGCTGGACCTGGGGCTGCCCACCGGCGTCCTGGCGCAGCTCTCGCTGGCCGACGCGCTGGGCAACGCCCACATCCTGGGCACGCTGCTGGCGCCCTACGGCGTGGTGGCCATCCCGCCGGAGATCTTCGGCCACCTGCTCCCCTTCTTCCTGCGGGCCGCGCCCGGAGTGATCTTCAACGGCGTGCCGCCCTACTCCATCTGGGAGCACCCTCCCGCCGTGGGGAAGATCCCGCCGCACCGCACCGACGCCGGCTGCTTCCTGCTGGCGGAGTGTTTCGGCTGCCGCAGCCTGATCCTGATCAAGGACGTGGACGGCGTGGACGAGCGCGATCCGCGGCGGGACCCCGGGGCGGCGCTGATTCCGGACATCTCCGGCCCCGAGCTGCGCCGGCGCGGCCTCGCCACGCTTCCCTTCGACCGGGTGCTGCTGGATCTGCTCGACCACGCCCGGCTGATCGACAGCTTTCAGGTCGTCAACGGCCGGCACCCGGAGCGGATTTCAGCCGCTCTGGCCGGCCAGCACGTGGGTACGATCGTCCATGCCGAGCGCTGACGAAGTCATTGGGGCCGCGGACCTCTCGCTGCACTACCCCGGCCGCACCGCGCTGGAGGGGGTGGAACTGCAGGTCCGGGCCGGTTCCCTGACCGCGCTGGTGGGCGCCAACGGTTCGGGCAAGACCTCCCTGCTGCGGCTGGCGGCGGGCCTCGAGCGGCCCAGCGGGGGACGAATAACCGTCCTGGGCGGGGACCCCGCGTCCGGCGGCTCCGCCCGCTGGCGATCGATGGGATACCTGGTGCAGGACACCGCCCTGGACCCCGAGATGACCGGACGGGAGACCCTGCGGCTCTTCGCGACGCTGCACGGCGTGCCCTGGCGGGACCGCGCGGCGCGGCAGCAGGCGCAGGCCACCCGGTTCGGGCTGGAGGAGCACGCCCCGCAACTGGTGTCGACGTACTCGGGAGGCCTCAAACGGCGGCTGCACCTGGCGGCGGGCCTTCTTGCGGACCCCGAGCTGCTGCTGGCGGACGAACCCGCCACGGGCCTGGACCGGCAGGGACGCGAGCTGCTGTGGGACATCCTGGTGGACCGCCGCAGCCGCGGACGCACTTCCCTGGTGGCCACCCACGACCTGCCGGCCGTGGGGCGCCATTGCGACGACCTGATCGTGCTGCGCGCCGGCCGGGTCAAGGCGCAGGGAGACCCCGGGGAGCTGCTCGAGAAGTTCGCGGCCCACGACCTCGAGTCCCTCTTCTACGAACTGACCGGGGCCCGTCCCCGTCCGCTGCGGGAAGTGGAACCATGATCCGGCAATGGGAGGTGGCCGGCCAGGTCGCCCGCCGCACCTGGGTCAAGACGCTGCGACGGCCGGTCGTGCTGACCTTTTCGCTGGTGCAGCCGCTGATCTGGCTGGGCTTCTTCGGCTTTCTCTTCCAGCGGTTTCCCCTGGGGTTGAATGCGCCTGCAACGGACTACTTCAGCTTTCTGGCCCCGGGCGTATGCGCCATGACGGTCCTGTTCGGCGCTTCACAGTCGGGCGTCTCGCTGATCCGGGACATTCAGACCGGCTTTCTGGAGCGGATGCTGGCCACGCCCGCCTCCCCGGGGGCGATCCTGGCGGGCAAGGTGGCGGCCGACGCCCTCCGGCTGCTGGCCCAGGCCCTGGTGGTGCTGCTGCTGGCCCTGCTGCTGGGAGCCCGGCTGTCCCCCACTCTCGTCTCGCTGCCCTTGGGGTTCGTCCTGCTGGGGCTGTTCGGTTTCGGCTTTTCGTGCCTTTCCTGCGCGATCGCGCTGAGGGCGCGAAACCCCGAGACGATGGGCACCTTCGTGCACCTGGTGAACATGCCAGTCCTGTTCACCAGCACGGCGCTGGTGCCGGCCCGGCAGATGCCCGGCTGGCTGGAGGCGATCTCCCGCTTCAACCCGCTGACGCTGACGGTGGAGTCGCTGCGCGAGGCACTGCTGGCGGGCCAGGTCCCGGTCCGCGCCGACCACTGGCTGCCGCTGGTTGCGGGGGTGGCGCTGCTGTTCCTGGCGGCCGAACGCTCCCTGCGAAAGCACGCTTGATCCACATGCCTGGAAAGGCCGTCCCACCAGCCGTCAGACCGGCGGCGTGAGGTGGCCCTGCTCGGCGTCTCCCATCTCCACGCTGCCCTCCGGAAAAAGCTCCTTCCAGCGCTCCGTGACCCGCCGCGAGACCTCCGGGTCTCCCCGCAGCTCCTCGGGAAACCTCGGGTGCAGCCGGGCATCGATCACGACCGGAGGCCGGAAGCTGAGGTGGTTGCGGACGATCCGCTGGTCCGAGCCGTGCAGGTCGGCGGCCGGTTCGAAGCGGGTGAAGGTGGTCCACAGGAAGTTCATGCTGCTGGCCGCCGCCCGGGCCGGCTCGTCCGACAGAACCAGCAGCGGCCAGTCGGCGAACGCCGGGGCAGCCGCCAACCTCCGGGCGGCATCCGGCTCCTGCTTCCGGGAAGGCCCGCCCACTACCAGACAGCCCCCGCAAAAGACGTGCACCTCGCTCACCCCGGCCGGCAGGTCGGCGGAGCGGAACTCCCGCGGCAGCTCCCGCCGCTTCTCCCCCAGCCCCAGCAGCACCCCCTTGGACCCTTCGTTGACGGTGGGCCCGGTGTAGTCGAGCGTGTCCATCGAGAGGTTCGAAAAGACGTACAGGTCGGTCTCCATCTCGGCCCGCTCCAGCACGTGCTCGAGCGTGCGCGGGAAGTCGCGCAGGTCGACCGGCCGGTCGGTGAGCAGCAGGAACTTGGTGAGCGAGAGCTGTCCTTCGCCCAGAATCCGGAAGGCGCTGGCCATCGCCTCCCGTTTGTAGCGCTGCTTGACCACGCCGGCGGCCAGCGAATGGTAGCCCGTCTCCCCGTACGACCAGAGGTCTTCGACGGCCGGCATCACCAGGGGAAACAGCGGCGAGAGCAGCTCCTGCAGCAGGTCGCCGATGAAGAAGTCCTCCTGGCGCGGCTTTCCGACCACCGTGGCCGGGTAGATGGCGTCGCGGCGGTGGGCCATCTTCTCGACCTGGAAGACCGGGTAGTCGTGCTCGAGCGAGTAGTAGCCGTAGTGGTCGCCGAAGGGGCCCTCGGGCCGGCGCAGAGCCGGGGGCACCCGCCCCATCAGCGCGAACTCCGCTTCGGCCACCAGCCGGTGCTCCAGCGGGCCTTGCATCAAGCCCAGCCGCTCGCCCGCAATCAGCGACGCCAGCATCAGTTCGGGCACGTTTTCCGGCAGCGGAGCGATGGCGGACAGGATCAGCGCCGGGGGGCCGCCCAGGAACACCGTGGCCGGCAGCGCTTCGCCACGCGCTTCCGCCACCGCGTAGTGAAACCCGCCTCCCTTGCCGATCTGCCAGTGCATCCCGGTCGAGGCCTGGTCGTAGACCTGCAGCCGGTACATCCCCAGGTTGTGGCCGTGCCCGTCCGGATGCTCGGTGTAGACCAGCGGCAGGGTCACGAAGGGGCCACCGTCCCCGGGCCAGCACTGGATCACCGGGAGCCGGTCGAGCCGAGGTTCGGTGACCACTTCGGTGACCGGGCCCGACCGACGGCGCCTGGCGCCCACCCGCAGCGCCTCGCGCGCCACGTCCCGGGCGCCCCAGAGCTTGGCGGGCGTGGGGGGAAGCAGCGTCTGAGCCAGCTCCACCAGGCGCCGGATCAGCCGCAGCGGCCGCTCCCCGAACGCCGCCCCGGCCCGGGCCGGCGTCCCGAACAGGTTGGTCACCAGCGGAAAGTCGGCGCCTTTGACGTTGCGAAAGAGGAGGGCCGGCCCCTCCGCGGCGATCACGCGCCGGTGGATCTCGGCCACCTCCAGGATCGGGTCCACCGGGGCCTGGACGACGGCCAGGTCTCCACGCTGCTCGAGCAGCTCGAGGAAGGCGCGCAGGTTCGGAAATCCGGAGTGCTTCAAGTCGGTTCCTCGCCGTGGGACGGGCATCCCTGCCCGTCGTTCCCACCCGGGAAGAATCACGGCCTGGAAGGCCGCGCCACCCCAGGGAGAACCCATGGTAACTCCACGCCGGCGGGAGCACTACCCTACAATGGACCCATATGAGAGCCCGTATCTGGATCGCCCTCGCCACCCTGGCCGGAACCTCCTGGATGGGAGAACCGGGTGCCGCCGAACCGGACCCTCCCTACGCCCTGGTCCTCGGGACCGCCCAGGACGGCGGCGCGCCCCAGGCCGGCAGCCGCGGCCATCCCGGGTGGGAAGACGCGTCCGCCCGCCGCTGGGCGGCTTCGCTGGCGCTGGTCGACCCGGAGAGTTCCCAGCGCTGGCTGCTGGACGCCACGCCCGACTTCAAAGAGCAGCTCCACCTGCTGGACGAGGAGGCTCCCGTGGACTCCCCCGCTCCCGGCCTGGCCGGCATCTTCCTCACCCACGCCCACATCGGCCACTACCTGGACCTGGCCCAGCTGGGACACGAGGCCATGGGCGCCCGGCAGGTCCCGGTCTACGCCATGCCCCGCAT
>JBFGHG010000198.1:0-6092 GCA_041578395.1 Acidobacteriota bacterium | reverse complement strand
TTCGATAGGGGTGGGCCCAAATCTCGAGTCCGGAGCGGCTTCGAATCCGGCGATGGCGGCCCGGTCCCTGGCCCGGGTCCGCGACCAGCGCGCCTGCATCCGCCGCGTTCTGGCGCCCTTGAGTCTCGGCGAGAGACCGGCGCCCCCCGACGTGGAGTCGTTGAACGAGCTGCTGATCCCGTGCCACCGCCACCGCTACATCGACCCGGTCCGCCTCCAATGGGTGTGGGGCGGGTCCGCCAATGCCGGGCGTGCAGCTGGCTCTTCTACGATTCCACCCGCAACCGATCCCGCCGGTGGTGCGACATGGCGGACTGCGGCAGCCGCGCCAAATCGCGCCGCTATTACCGCCGCAAGGTCGCCCGGCGCAACGACGGCTGACTCAGGCCGACGGGCGAGTCGCGTTCCGGCTCCTGGACGCAGGACGGGAAAGCACGAAGTGAAGCCGCCAACCGGATGCGATCAGACCGACCAGCCCCAGCTGGAAGACGATCAGCAGCACGGTGTCGACGATCCGGTTCTGGGTCCAGGCGAACGCATGAAGGCGCAGGAAGGGCCCGAAGGCGCGCCAGAAATCGGTCCGGCGGGCAATGATCTCTCCGCTCGTCGCACCGACGAAGATGTCGCTGGAACGGTCATCCTCGAAGCGGAAGTGGTAGGCCGGAATCCTTCGATTCAGGTCGTTCCAGTAGTATTCCGTCTCCTGTACGAAGCGGAATCCCGGCTGGCCCGCCACCTGCTGGCCGGCGATCAGCCCGGCCTGTTCGGGCGCCAGCGGACCCAGCTGTTCTCCCGTCGTGGAGAACACTCGGCCCACGGCGTCACGCCTGGAGGAGACGACGGCCACGGGCTGTCCCAGTCGATCGCGCCACTCGATCCATTGGATCGGGCCTTCGGAGAGATCCATTTGGGGCGAAACCAGGGCGATGACTTCCCGGGGGGCCGGCAGCCGGGCGTCGGTGGGGATCCCGTGGTTCCAGTCGAGATTGAAGGTCCCTTTGCCGCGGAAGCTCCCTTGAAAGGGGCCCAGGTTCAGCCACATGTAGGCGCCGATCGGCATCTGGGCGGCCAGAAAGAGAATCGTCGCCATGGCGAACGCGCGATGGAGCTGGAAGGCGCGCTGCCGGGGAGAGTTTCCCTTCTGGCGATGCCGGCGAAGCCACAGCAGACGGGCCCCGGTCGCGGTCTGCAGCAGGGCGAAGATGGCCACGGAGAAGAGCAGACCCGTGAAGATCCAGATCTGCGGTCCCCACTGGTAGACGTGGAACGTGTGGTACCACCAACCGAAACGGGCCGCGTCCGAATCGATCCTCCGCAAGGTGCGCCCCGTCGCGCGCGACAGGATGAGTGTCGAGGGCTGGCTGCCCCGCATCTGGATGGCTGCGGCCGGAACCACCTCGTCCGAGTAGTCGCGGTGAAACTCGTGATTCGCCTCTTCGATTCCTGCCGGCTGCGTCCCCTCCAGCTTCTCACCGGCGATCTTCAGCAGGAGCTCGTGCGAAAGCGGGTCCAGACGCTCCCCGCTCACGGCATCGAACGTCATTCCCGGCGAAAACGGGGTAGGCTTCACCAGATACAGCAGGCGGTCTGCAAAGGCCTCCAGCCGCAGCCAGTGAATGGTGTGCAAGGAGTGCTCGTGGCGCAGCCTGGACAAAATTTCGGAGGGCGCGACGGGGACGTCCCCCAGGGAGGCCTCGAGGGAGTTCCGAGGGTTCAGACGGTAGACCCCCTGCAGCCCGTTGGGCGCCGTCATCCCGACGTAGTGGAGCATCTGCGACGAGACGATCCACGCCAGCAGTGGAACGGTCAGCAGGAGCCCGGCCCGTCGGTGGTATCGAGAGATCTCCCGGTGCGTCCAGCGCGTCAAAACCCTTCCCCCGTCGATTGCGTTCAGCGATGCCGCTCGGGTGTCTGAGCGCTCCCTCTCACTTGATCCCGACCACCATTGAATCGGGCCCCGCCAGGTGCTCCACGCGGGTTTCGCGAAAACCGGCGTCCCGCATCCATCCGCTGCAATCCGCGCCGGTGAAGTCGAATCCTCCGGGAGTCTCGATGAGCATGTTCAAGCTCATGAGCAGTCCGAACGTGTTGTCGCGCCGCTGGTCGTCGATCAGGGCCTCGTAGACCAACAACGCGCCCCCGGGAGGAAGCGCGGCGTGCGCCTTGGAGATCAGCATTCGCTTCTCCTCCAGATTCCAGTCGTGAAGGATGTGGCCCATGATCACCACGTCGCCTTCCGGCACGGGTTCCTCGAAAAAGTTGCCGGACTGGAACTTCAGCCGATCCGAGAGGCCGTGCTGCGCTACGTAGTCGTTGAAAATGGGCTCGACGACCGGAAGGTCGAAGTTGACGCCGGTCAGGTGCGGGTGGGTTTGCGCCACCAGCACCGGCGTGCCTCCCTGCGCTCCGCCCACGTCGACGAACGTCCGGTAGCGGTCCCAGGGGAACTTCCGGGCGATCCCCGCGGCCGCTCCCAAACTCAACCCGGTCATGGCGCCCAGAAACAGGCGCAGCCTCTCGGGGTCCCCGTAGATGGTGTCGAATAGACCGCCCCCTCCCGTCTCGATTTCGTTCTGCGGCTGCCCGGTCCGCAGCCCCTTGGTCAACGCCCCCCAGAAGGGGTAGAGCCGGTCGTTGGCCATCTGGAGCATTCCCCCGATGTAGGTGGGCTTGGCCTGGTCGAGGAACAGGTCCGTCTCAGGCGTGTTGCGGTACTTTCCGCCCTGGCGGTCGAGCATGCCGAGCGAGACCAGGGCGTCGAAAAAGTCGCGCCAGCTGCGCGCGTGCAGCCGAAGCCTTTCTGCCAGTTCTTCGCCGCTCAGCGGGGCCGGCGCCAGAGCGGTGAAGACCCCGAGCTCGACCGCGCTCAACAGTACTTTCGAGCCCCAGAAACCCAGCCCCAGAGCCATGATCTTCTCAGGTGTCGGGTGCGCGTCGTTCATCCGGCAGATCCTACTCGATTCGACGAGTCGGCTCCAGCGGGTGACGGGGCGCGATGTCCGCCACCCTCCGGCCCGCCGGCTGTATCGGCGGTGTCCGACAACAGCCGCCATTGAGCCGACCAGGCTGATCTGCTACTTTGTGAGCCTGTCCGAGCCCCGTTTACTCACGAGACTTCGCAGCGGGGCGCCGAGCGCGCGCCGAGTGAGGAGACAGACAATGATCAAGCAATCCCTGCTCGCTCTGACCATCCTGTGTTCGGCTGTCCTTTGCGGCTGCGTCGCCCCGGAATCCGGTGAGGCCAGCCAGTCAGCGCCGCCCGAATCGACCACCGAAGCACCCGAATACTTCCTGCTGCGGCCCGAGGTGGAAAAACGCTACGGCTACACCCACGCCGTCAGGATCGGAGACGACATCAAGATCTCCGGGGCGGTCAGCATGGACGATCAGGGCAATCCGACGGCCCCCGGGGATCTCGAGCAGCAGATGAAGAATGCCTACTCCGATGTCGAGAAGGTCCTGCGGCACTACGGCTGCACCTTCGACCACGTCGTCGTGGAGAGAGTCTTCACCACCGACATGGCGAAGTTCCTCGAGGTCTCTCCGTACCGCAGCTCGATCTACACCAAGAACTTCCCGACGGGGACCTGGCTCGAAGTCAAGGGACTGGCCCTCCCCGAGTTCATGATCGAGATCGAGCTCGAAGCACACGGCTGTTCGGAATGAGCCGGCCGGGCGCGCTGCCGGACTGCGGGGCGCAGCGGACCGGTCAAACCACCGTCTGGCGCGGAGAGTCCCCGGAAGTCAGCTCATGCAGGCGTGAGCCAAGCACCTCGAACCCATCGTGGCCTCGTTCTCTCTGACCATCCAGCCCGGGGCTCGAGGCCCGGGGCTACTGTGAGTCTCGGGCGAAGGTCTCGCGCCAGGTTTTTTCGCGGATGAGTTCACCGTCGCGGTGCAGCCATCGCTGGTAGACGAGGTGGAAGTTCTCGCGGTCGCTTCGGAAGTCGATCACGCCCCTGAACTCGAGCACGCGCTCCGGCAGGCGAACCGTAATCGTGTACTCCCCGACTACGGAAGTGTCGGCGGGATTCCGGTCGTTCGTCGTATGGACGGTGCGCTCCGCGTACTCGACGACGCCCCAAGGGAATTCTTTGGCGGAGCCGTTCTCCAGCACCACCCTCGCCGTGCCCAGTTCCTCGTCGCGTTCCACCTTGGCGAGTTCGGAGAAGCCCGACGCGGTTCCGGTTCCAATCGAACGATAACCTGGAAACTCCGGATCTTCGGCCGGCTCCTCGAAGCTCGGCACTGGGCGCGGCTCTCGAGGCACGACGGGGAGAACGAGACGGGTCGGCTCGGCACCGCCCAGGTGAAGCGTGGTGGTCATGGCATAGGGCGTCGGCCAGAACATGGGCCACTGCGCGTTGCCGATCGACAGCCGGATTCGGTGCCCCTTGGGAAAGACCCAGGACGTGAAGTGCATGTCGACGTCGAAGGAATAGGCCTTGCCGGGCACGAGTGGCTCTGGCTCCCGGGCCGAGCGTAAATGGCCTCCGTTTTGACCGGCTCCGGTGATGAGCGTGACGCTGCCGTCGGGCGCTACGTCCGACAATCGAACGAACCAGTGGGCGAGTGGCGCGTCGGCGGAGGCGGTGAGGGAAGCGCGGGGGAAGCCGAGGATCTCGACTTCTCCTTCCAGCGGCTGGCTGTCGTAGACGAGGCTCGTCTCGTCGGTCGGACGCTGGTCGGGCGCGAAGTCTCCGTACCACATGACGGAGCCGCCCGCCTCGATGCCGATGCTCGGAACGTAGGCGAGCTCGTGCCAGCCCTCGGCCGAGGGCAGGGGTCCCAGTGTGTGATCGGCATGAGCGTGGAGGACCCAGCTCGTGCCGCGCTCGAGGGGCCAGCCGTCCTCGAAGCGCCACTCCCCCGGCGCCTCCTCCAGATCCAGTCCGGGAGGGTGCCACTCGCGCACGTACACCGCGAACGGCGGCTCGGCGAGAATGCCGGTGTCGCGCCCTTTCAGCCAATGATCGAACCAGCGGACCGCCTCGTGCCGCCACTCCATGAGCGGTTTCGGATACCCGCTGTTGGGCCAGGAGTGTGCCCATGGACCCACCATCGCCTTCACCGGTGCACGCAGGCGCTGCAGCATGCGCGGCACGCTGTCGCGATAGCCGTCGTACCAGCCGCCGATCACGAATGTCGGCACCCCGATGACGTCGTATCGCTCGTTGAGCGACGCTCGATCCCAGAAGGGTCCGTCCCGTTGTTGCCGCTTGAAGATCGAAAGCCAGGGCGTGGTGTCGAAGCGGTCTTGGAAGAACCGTTCGTCGATGACGTAGTCCGGGGCGCCTGGAACGACGTTGTCGACTTCCTGTCCAACCTCGTAGGAATCGAATTGCAGAATGCCTTCGATGAAGTGAACGTCGTCCTGATAGAGATCGTCCGTCCCCATGAGGGCGATGATGGCTTTGAGCGCCGGCGGATTTCGCATCGCCAGGTGAATCGAGTTGAAGGCGCCCCACGAGATGCCGAACATTCCGACATTGCCGTTGGAAAAGGGCTGCTTGGACAGCCAGTCGATGACGGCCTCGCCGTCTTCCTGTTCCTGATCGGTGTACTCGTATTCGACGAGCCTGCCTTCACTGTTGCCCGTCCCGCGGATGTCCACGCGCGCGACCACATACCCGCGCTCGACGAAATAGGAGAAGAGCGGATAGCGGCCGCCGCGGCCTTCGGTTTTTCGATAGGGCAGGTACTCGAGCAAAACGGGAAAGCGCTCTCCGGGCCCGCTCCTTTTCGGCATGTAGAGGTCCGCGGCCAGGCGCACGCCATCGGGCATCGGTATCGAAACTTCCTCGAGTTCGATCTCGTAGCCCGAGGGGGCTGCGCACGCCGTGAGGAGCAAAGCGAGGAGGATGGATTGGACAGCCGCGCGCATTGGCTTCTCCGTTCTCGAGCAGATCCATGATCGCAGGGATTCCGATCGGACGCCAAGACGAGTCAATGCTCGGGGCTTGGCCGTGATGGCCCCGAGCCGGTTCGGCGGAGCCTCCGGCATGCTGGGGCGAGTGCTGGGCGGGAACGGAGAATGGGGGAGAGAACTCCGCCCGAGAAGGTGCGCATGACGCGTCCCGAGGCCAACTCGA
>JBFGHG010000197.1:0-6095 GCA_041578395.1 Acidobacteriota bacterium | reverse complement strand
GCCGGAACGCCTCCTCCACTTCCCCACGCAGCGAGGCGCCGCAGGCCAGGTTGTACAACGAGGTTCCCCGCCGGTAGCCGATCCGGTAGGCCTCCTCGAAGGCCCGCCGGGCACTCGCGTAGTCGGCCAGCGAGTGGTAGGCGAAGCCCAGGTTGAACCAGGCCCGCCCGCTGGCCGGGTTTTGGCGGACGTAGTCGGAGAAGTGGGCCACCGCCGGCCTCCAGGTCTCCTCGTTGGTCAGCTTCGCCCCGTCGTCCCAGCCGTGGAACTGCGACAGCGACAGGTCGTCGGCCTTGTGGACGATCTGCTGGAAGGCGCCGGAGCCGCGCACCGCCGCCAGGTCGGGGTCCTGCAGCATCTTGTCGCGGCTGTCCAGCCCGCTCTCCACGGCCCGGTCCAGCCAGGCGAGAGCCGTCGGCGTGTCCCGCTGGAGCGAGGAGACGCAGGCCAGGTTGTACATCTCCGTGGTGGCGTAGTCGCCCCGCAGCTGGACCGCACGCGTGAGGGCGTCGGCGGCCGCCTCGAACTGGCGCAGGCGCAGCAGGTCCAGCCCCGCCCGCCCCCACGCCTTGCCGTCGGTGGACCGCTCCGCCACCAGGGCGTCGTACGTTTCGAGGGCTTCGCTCAACCGGTCCCTTTCCGGCGTATGACCCAGCTCCCGCCCGACCCGCTCCAGCAGCGCTGCAAACCGCGGGTCGGTGCGCAGCGGATCCAGGTCGGAGTCGTTCCAGAAGTGCTTGGGCGAGTCGAAGCCGGCCTCCAGCGCCCGCTCCAGCCAGGCGATGGCCGCGTCCCGATCGTCCAGCATCGAATAGCCGCAGGCGACGTTGTAATACGAGGTCCCCACCCGGTGGCCGGCCTCCGCCGAGCGCTGGAAGGCCTCGATCGCCTCCTCGAAGCGTTCGTCGCCGTGCAGCTCCCAGCCGCGCCCGAACCACTCTTCGCCGTCCTGGGGCTCGCGGCGCGCGTACGGCCTCTCCTTCTTGTCGTAGGACTTCTCCTGCTTCTGGACCCGGGCGCGCTGCTGCTGGGGCGCGGCCACCAGCTGGGCGGCCGCCAGCGGGGCCAGGATCAAGGCGAACAGGACGGCCACGGAGAGGGCCTGTCCGGCCGAAATCGAGCCGTGCCGGACGTGAGGGTGCAACAGTGCGGTGAGACGTTTTTCCATTCGGGTCCTCCCGGAGAAGGCGGGCGTGAAAGTAGACAAGGGTTCGCTGCGGCCAGCGGCGATTCCCAGCAGATGAGAGGCGTAGTCGGACGGCTTGCAGCCGCCGCTGACGACCACGTCGTCGCAGGCGCGCTCGCACAGCGAACGGCTGTAGCGTTCCGTCCACCAGGCCAGCGGGTGAAACCAGTAGAGCGACACCACGGCGCGGATCAGCGGCAGCGTCCAGCCGTCGCGGCGCCGGAAGTGGGCCAGTTCGTGCAGAAACACCAGCCGCAGCCGCTGGACGCTCCAGCGGCGCGCGGCGGACGGCAGAATCAGGCGGGGCCGGCCCCAGCCCCAGACGATCGGCACGCGCAGCCGGTCGCAATACGCCACGGCCGGCCGGACCCCGATCCCCCGCCGCGCGGCGACCCGACGGGCAGTGTCGGACACAGCAGGATCGACCTCCGTGTCCGCGCTGCGGACCAGCCGCGCCACCCGGCGCAGTCCCAGCACGATCCGGCTCCCGAACAGCAGCACGCCGGCCAGCCAGAGGCCCAGCATCCAGCCGGCCGCGGGGATTTTCCGCAACCGCTCGACGGCCGCCACCGGCAGGCCCCACTCCCGCTCGAGCAGAGCCGTCTGCAGCTGGCCGGCGGCCAACGGCTCGGCCGAAGCCGCCGTCAGAGATTCAGCGTCGAACGCCGCCGGCTGCGAAAACGGACCCACGGCCCGCACGGCCTGGGCCTCGGCAGCGGGCAGCCAGGGCAGCTGCCAGGCCGGCAAGGCGAACGACAGCAGGGGCAACACCACGAGGGAGGCCAGCGTCAGCAACAGCACGAAGTGCCGGGCCGAGGCCGAGGCGCGCCGCAGCAGCGACGCCGCCAGCAGGCCGGCCGCCAGCAAGGCGGTAGCCTTGACCACCAGCAGGAAGGCGAATCCGGCCACATCGCTCGTCAGCACACTCTCCAGGGTTCCCATCAGCGTCCCTCCTCGCGGGCTTCTTCGATGAGCCGGGAGAGCCGACCCAGGGCGTCCTCGGACAGCTCCGGTCCGCGGCTCTCCATCAGCGCCGCCACCACCGCCTCCGGCGAGCCGTCGAAGAAGGTGCGGGTGAGAAGGTCCAGTGCATTGGCCCGCGCCCGCTGCTTGTCGACGGTGGGCAGGTAATCGTAGCGTTTGCCGTCGTGTTCATGGGTGAGGTGGCCCTTGCGCTCCAGCACGCCCAGCGTGGCTCGGACCGCCGAGTAGCTCGGGGGGTTGGGCAGCTGCGCCCGCACCTCCGAGACGGTGGCGCGTCCCAGCCGGTAGATCACGTCCATCACTTCCTTTTCCCGGCGCGCCAGCGCGCTTCGTTGCTTCACGGTCGCCTCCGCTGCTGAAATTTCAGCATGTGCTGAAAATCTAGCAGTGAAACCCGGGGGTGTCAACGTATTCCCTGTACGGCATCGGACAGTCGCAGGTTCGGACGGGTGGGCGCCCGCCCGGCGTTTGCCCTCCGGGTAGAATAGACCGGAAAACCGGGAGGACACCGTGACACAGCCCAGATTTCCCAATGAATCGGAGCCCTACCGCGAAGCGCGCCGCAAGCTGCTCGAGGCCGAAGCCGCGCTGCGTGACCAGTGCGAGCGGGTGGCCGCCCTGCGCCGCGAACTGCCTCTGGGGGGGCGCGTTCCCGAAGACTACGCGTTCGACGAGATGGGTGCGGACGGCCAAGTGCACCAGGTGAGGCTGTCGGAACTGTTCGCGCCGGGCAAGGACAGCCTTTTCCTGTACGGCTTCATGTTCGGGCCCCGGATGAAGGAGCCCTGCACCATGTGCACCTCCATCCTGGACGGCCTGAACGGCAACGCCCAGCACGTCTCGCAGCGCGTCAACGTCGCCGTCTCGGCCCGCTCGCCGATTGAGCGCATCGTGGAGTTCGCCTGCAGCCGGGGGTGGAACCACCTGCGGATGCTCTCTTCGGCCGGCAATACGTTCCAGGCCGATTACCACGCCGAGGACGCCGAGGGAAACCAGTGGCCGATGGCCAGCGTGTTCGTCAAGCGGGACGGGGCGGTGCACCACTTCTGGGGCTCGGAGCTGATGTTCGAGGCCTTCGAAGGGGGCGACATGCGGCACGTCGACCTGCTCTGGCCGCTCTGGAACGTTCTGGACCTGACGCCGGAGGGGCGCGGCACCGACTGGTTCCCGCGGCTTTCCTACGACGACTGATCGGGGTCCCAGACCCAGCGGGTGGCGGACTCCGGAAAGTCCTTCTCGCGCCAGCCCAGCGCCATCCGGGGACGCAGGCGGTAAGTGACCGTGCCCGGGTCGGTCAGCGGCGGGTCGATGCCGTACTTGGCCCGGTACCTCTCGAGCAGGTCCTCCACTTCGGCCTCGGCGACCTCTTCCGCTATCCCTTCCAGGATCACCACCTGATCGCCGCTCTCGAGGTGGAGGCTGAGGCGCGGGTCACGGGCCAGGTTGCGCGCCTTGAGCGTGGTGCGGCCCGTGGAGAAGTAGGCGGCTCCCTTCGTCCACACGGCCCAGACGGGCATGGCGTGAGGCCGTCCGTCCTCACGGGTGGTGCAGAGCCAGTAGTTGCGCGCTTTCTCCAGCCGCTGGACGGCCCACTCCCACTCCAGCATGCCCTCGGATCGGCTGCTGACCCCGTAGGTCTCGGGGATCCGGGGGCGGGTGGAGCGAGGTTCCGTCACGATCTCCGCCCCGGCGCCGCCAGGTGCCGGCAGTCCCCTTCCCAATCGGGGGAGTGGCAGTCGCAGTCGGGGTCGTCGCACATCAGGTGGCTTTCGTGTCCCAGGTAGGGCTCGAACTCGTCCTCGAAGCGCCGGCGCCCCTCCAGCTCGCCCAGCGCCGACAGCCGCAGGCGCCCGTCGTCCTCCCGCTCGAGCAATCCCGACTCCAGCAAGGCGCTGACCGCCCGGGAAAGATCTCCCTCCGGCTGGCGGAGGTAGCCCGTCAACTGGGGTAGCGAAAACGCCTCGCCCAGCCGCTCCCCCTTCATCCAGTAGAGGAACTGCAACACGTCGTCGCGCACTCGGATCGGATTCATGTCAGCTTCACGGAGAGCTGCTGCAACGCCTGAATCGCGGGGCTCGAGGGATCGTGATCCAGCGGCGCCCGCCCCTTCCGCTCCGCCTCGAGGAAGCTCTCGTCGAAGGGGATCTCCGCGGCCAGCTCCATGCCGCGTCCGGCGCAGAACTCCGCCAGGGCGCGCCGATCCGCCTCCCCTCTCACCTTGTTGGCCACGGTCAGGACCCGGGGAATCCCCAGTTCACGGGCCAGGGCGTCCATCCGCGCCCCCGTCTCCATCGACTTGAAGTACGGTTCGACGATCAGCAGCGCCGTCCGGGTGTGCCGGATGGTCCCGCGGCTCAGGTGCTCCAGGCCGGCCTCCATGTCGATGACCGTGGGCCGGTCGTTTTCTTCCACCAACTCCCCTACCCGCGTGCGCACGGCCGCATGAGCGCCGCACATTCCGCCGGCGCCGGCGTGATCGACCGCACCCATCAGCAGCAGCGTGACGCCGTCGGGCGCCGCGAACCCGTGACGCGACAGGATGACGGCGGGCTCTTCTGCCAGCGAGACGTGGACCTTGCCGGACTCGTCTTTCTCCCGCTTCAGGATGGTCCGCGGCAGGGGCCGCAGCCGGGCGGACTCTTCGGGCGTGAGCCCCAGGGTGAGGCCCAGGTTGGGATTGGAATCGGCGTCCACGGCCACCAGACGGGCCACGCCGCCCCGCGCCAGCAGCCTGGCCAGCGTTCCCGCCACCGAGGTCTTCCCCGAACCCCCTTTACCCGCCACTGCCAGCTTCATGATCGTCCTCCGTTGGCATCGATTCTACCAGCAGCCGCCGCAGCCAGCCGGCCGACTCTTCGACGGCGTCCCCCACGGCGGCGCTCAGGCCGGGGCCGAAGTCGCGCTCCGGGTCCGCCTGGCACCCCAGCAGGTAGACGCGCGGCGGGAGCACCCCCAGGGCCCGGGCCAGCGTGAGGGCCCGCGTCGGTTCGGCCTGGTGCGTGTCGGCCAGCAGCCCCGCCCGCTCCTCGGGCTCCAGCTCGTCCAGCTCCGGGACCTCGAGCTGGACGAAGCGCAGTCCGCCCACCCGGTCCCGCAAGGGCTCGGCGTCCAGCACGATCAGGGCGTCGTAGCCGCGCATCAGCTCCTGCACCAGGCTGATGCCGCCGATGCCGCTCTCCAGCACCGTGACCCGCTCGGGCGGGGCGTCCTCCGAGAAACGGCGCGCCGCTTCGACTCCGAAGGCGTCGTCGCCGCGCAGCGCGTTGCCCACGCCGGCCACCAGCACCCGGCCCGCGATCACGGCGGGTCTCCGGCGGCGGGCGCTGCGACGTTGAAGCCCACCCGCAGCACGCCGTCCGCCGACAGCTGGGTCGGATAGATGTGCAGGTGCCGCTCGGACCCCTCCAGCCGGCCGTCGGCCAAACGGTACCGGCAGCCGTGCCAGGGGCAGATCACGACGCCCTCTTCGAGCCGTCCCAGCTGCAGCGGCAGGATGGAATCCAGGCAGCGGTTGTCCACCACGTGCAGGCGGCCGTCCAGCGAACAGAAGAGCAGGTCGTGCTGGTTGACCTGGCGGGCCACCAGCTCCCCCTCGGGAAAGTCCTGGGGCCGGCCCGCCGGCACCCACACCGGGACCTGCAGTTCGCTCAGGGGGACGAAGCCGTCGCGGCCGCGCCCCTCCTCGCGCTCCATGGGCCGGGGGACGAAGTCGTAGAGCAGCAGCAGGGTCTGCACGGCGCTGTCTTCCAGCAGCCGCCCGATCAGCTGCGGGGCGCCCTGCTCGATTAAGCCCAGCAGCCGGTGCAGCGCCTCGCGGTGCACCAGGTCGAGGCTCTGCAGCAGTTCCTGGACGCGCCCGGCCAGGTCCCGGTCGGGATGCTCCTCCAGCTGGGAGACCAGCTCGGCCACCCGCAGCACCAGCTCG
>JBFGHG010000196.1:0-6103 GCA_041578395.1 Acidobacteriota bacterium | reverse complement strand
CAACGACCTGCTGCTGGACGCCGCCCGCCGGGCGGTCGAGCGCGAGGAGATGGGCCGGGACGAGACGCCCGACCTGCTGGCGCTGAGCCTCTCCTCCAACGACTACGTGGGCCATTTCTTCGGCCCCTCCAGCCCGGAAGTCATCGACGCCAGCGTGCGTACCGACCGGCAGCTGGCCGGGTTCGCCGGATTCCTGCTGGAGCGGGTGGCCCGCCGGGACCTGCTGCTGGTGGTCACCTCCGATCACGGCGTGCAGTACGTCCCGCGGGAGATCCGGGACAAGGGAGGGTTCGCGGGCCGGGTGTTCCACGAAGACCTGGAAGGGGCGGTGCAGGGGGCGCTTCGAAGCCGCTTCGGGGAGGGGGACTGGGTGCTGGCCGTGCTGGACCTGGATGTCTACCTGAACCGCAGCCTGATCGAGCAGCGCGGCCTCGATGCAGCCGTGGTGGAGCGCGCCGCGGCCGAAGCGGCCCAGGAACTGGAGGGGATTCAGCAGGCCTTCACGCGCAGCCAGATCCTGGCCGGAAGGCTCCCTCCGGGCGATCTCGGGGAGCGGGTGGCCGCCAGCTTTCACCCCAAGCGATCGGGAGACCTGGTGCTGGCCTACGCTTCCAACTGGTTCTTTCACGAGCGGATCATCACCACCCACGGCCCCCATCACGCGTCCAACACCCGCGTGCCGATCCTGCTGTGGGGAGGTGCCGTCGCGGCCGGCTCGCACTGGCGCGCGGTGGACCCCCGCGACATCGCCCCGACCCTCAGCGAGCTGCTGGCCATCGGGCACCCCAGCGGCTCCAGCGGTCAGCCGCTGTCCGAGGCGCTTCGGTGAAGGGCCTGTTGCCGTTTTGACAGCCTCCGGAGGAATTCGTAGAGTGGCGCGGTGACTCTGCTCTGGCTGCTGGCGGCGACGGTCTTCCTGGCCTTCAGCAACGGCGCCAACGACAACTTCAAGGGGGTCGCCACGCTGCTGGGCAGCCGCACGGCCCGTTTCCGCACCTGCCTCTGGTGGGCGGCGATCACGACCTTCCTGGGCTCGCTGACCTCGCTGCTGCTGGCCCGCGGGCTGGTCAGCGCGTTCAGCGGGAAGGGCTTGGTAGCGGATACTCTCACCGGGGACCCGTCGTTTCTGATGGCCGTCGGAATGGGCGCCGGACTGACCGTGATGCTGGCCACCCTCACCGGCTTTCCCATCTCCACCACGCACGCCCTGACGGGCGGCCTGGTCGGGGCCGGCCTGGCCTTCGGCAGCCCGGTGGACTTGGCGCGTCTGGGCGTAGGCTACTTCCTGCCGCTGGCCTTCAGTCCGCTGTTTGCTCTGGCGCTCGCTGCCGGGCTGTATCCCTCGTTTCGGAAGTTGCGGTTGGCGCTGGGCGTGGAGCGGCGGATGTGTCTGTGCCGGGAGGACGGGGCGCTCGAGCCGGTGCGGATCCAGTCCGACGGGGCCCTGGTGCTGCTCTCCAGCGGCTCGACGCTGACCGCCGGCCAGGCCGGGCAGTGCGAGGAGCGCTACCTGTCGCGGGTGGCCGGCCTGGATGCGCAATGGCTGCTGGACCGGTTGCACTTCGTCTCGGCCGGGCTGGTCGGTTTCGCCCGCGGCCTCAACGACACCCCCAAGATCGTGGCCCTGCTGGTGGCGGCGGCCGGACTCGGGCTGTCGGCGGAGGCCAGCCTGCTGACGGTGGGCATCGCCATGGCGGTGGGAGGACTGGTGGCGGCCCGGCGGGTGGCCGTCACGATGAGCCTGAAGATCACCTCCATGAACCACGGCCAGGGTTTCACGGCCAACCTGGTCACGGCGCTGCTGGTGGCGGCGGCGTCGCGCTGGGGCCTGCCGGTGTCCACCACCCACGTCTCCTGCGGAAGTCTGTTCGGCCTGGGGGCGGTAACGGGTCAGGGGCGCTGGGAGGTGATCCGGGGGATTTTGCTGGCCTGGGTGATCACCCTGCCGGTTGCGGCGATTCTGGCGGGTTTGGTTGGCTTTGCTTCCAAATGATGAACCGGAGTCCGCCAGCTTGCTTGCGCTGCTGGTCCGCGGCGCCTCGGCGCCGCGCCGGGCCGGCAGGCCGCCGTACTCCTATGGATTCCTCGAGGCGTCCGCGTAGTACCCCCGCCGCGTCCGGACCACCAGCTCGCGCCGGTCGCGGATCTCCACCCGGATCTCCCGCCAGGCCCCGTCCTGGACCCCACGGTCGGAGGCGTACACCAACGTGTACTGGACCCGCAAATCGTCGGCGATCTCCGAGTAGACCCGGTCCAGGTCGTAGATGTCCCGCGGCGAGTACATGCGGCCCCCCGTCTGGTCGGCGATCGCCTGCAGCTGCCGGCGGGCCTCTTCGTAGGCATCCGAGTCGCTCATCGGGCCGGTGCGGCCGCTCAGGATGTCCCCCAGGATGCCCCCGATGCCGCCGCGCCGGGGAGGGGGACGCCGGCCGAAACCGCCGCGGTCCTCCGTGTCCAGGAAGATGGTGTAGATGATCGTGTCGGTCTCCTGGATGCCCCGAAACAGGTCCCGGAAGGTGATGCGCGACCCGTCGGACGGGTCACCCTTCAGCTGGTTGTCCACGCCGTCCGTGAAGACCACGATCGCCTTGCGCCCCTCGCGGCCCGCCAGGTACTGGTGCAGCGAGACGTCCAGCGCGTCGTAGAAGGCGGTCCCCCCGTTGGAGCGGATGCGCTCGATGGAGCGGGCCACCTGGCGGCGGTCGTTGGTGAAGGGCTGGATCAGCCGGGTGTCCGAGTTGAAGATCGCCACCGCAATGCGGTCGTTGGACTTGATCTCGCGCGTGAACTGCACCGAGGCTCGCTTGATCAGCTCGTTGTGCGACTTGGTGCTGCCGCTGACGTCCAGCAGCAGCAGCAGGTCGAAGGGCGCCTCGGTGCTCTCGAACGTCTCCACCTGCTGCCGGCGCCCGTCCTCGTAGACCAGGAAATCCTCTTTCCGCAGGTTGGCCACGCTGCGGTTGGTGTAGGGGTCTCGGACCGAGGCGTTCAGGCGGGTCCAGTTGACGTCGACCTTCAAGGTGTAGGGCCCCTGAGCAGATGGCTCCACGACCTCGCCGCTTTCCGGCGCCGGTTCGTAGCGTCCGGTGTCACGCGGCTCCGGGTCGGGGATGCTGGGGGCGTCCCGATCGGCAACCGGCTCCTCGCGCGGCACGTCCCGCGCCTGCGGAGGCAGGGGCGGATCGGGCGGAAGCTCGGGCAGGGAAGTGCCGCCCGCCGCCTGCAGGTCGACCCGGACGTCCCCCTCGAGACTCGCCAGGAAGACCAGCGGTCCGCCGATGCCCTGCTGCCGTTCCAGCTGTCCGCCGCTCAGTTCGACCTCCCGGTTCCACGACAGCGTCCCACCGGCCCGCATCCAGAAGCGGCCGTCCAGCTCGGGATGAGCGCGCACCTGGACGGCTCCCCGCCGCGCCTCCACCCGAAGGTCCGCCTCGGGCTGGCTGGACAGGCTCAACTCGACGTCGCCCGAACCGGTCAGAATCGACGCCGCTCCGGTCAGGCCCACCGCAGTGACCCGGCCCGTCTGGGTGTGGACCCGCACCGGACCCCGCAGCCCCTCGAGCTCCACGGCCGGATTGGCGCCCCATACCGAGAGGGCGATTCCGGCCGGCGCCTTCACGTCCAGCTGGACCGACTCGGACCGGTAGTCGTAAAAGAAGGCGCGAAGGTAAATGGTGGGCCCCGCTTTCTGGGTGAGCACGTCCAGGCTCGAGAGCCGGTCGGCGGCGGCGGCCAGTTTGCGGACCGTGACCTCGACTTCGTTGCGCTGCCAGGCGGTCACCCGGACGCGGCCGAAGTCGTTCTCCACGATCACCTGGTCCCCTGCCGAGGCGGGAAAGGAGACCTGCTGCACCGACTGCGCGGCGGGCAGCGGACTGCTCGCCAGCAAGAGAAAGATCGACGTGGTCGCGAAAGCTCGATACATGCGGGTACCCCCAATGGCTTCGATGTTCCCACCGCCGCTGCGGTTCACCTCTACGGAGGACCGCGGGCGCGGAAAGTTGCCCGGGGAAACGATCACGAGCCCTCCGTATCTGTCAGAATGTGCAGATGATTCGACGAGCGTTCGGAACGGCGGTGGTGGCGGCGGGCCTGCTCTGGCCGTCCCTGGCGGCTCCGCAGCCGGAACTGGAGGCCGGCTCCCGCTACTTCCTCTACCTCTCGGACAAGCGGATCGTGACGCTGGAGCTGGTGAGCGGGCGGCGCGCCGTCCTGAACTACATCAACCTCGACGACGCCATCGAAGTCCTGGAAGCGGGCAACCTAGTGGTGGTGGACACCGCCGGAAACACTTACCGGGGGCATGTCTTTCGAGCCGACCAGGAGCTGGAATCGGGCGGTTTCTACTTCGTCAGCGAGCTGATCAGGCCGCGCCAGTTCCGAGGCTATGACATCCGCGGCAACTTCCGTTTCGAGCAGCTCCCGAGCCGGGCGTACTTCCGGCTGGGCGGGCGGTTCGTCCAGCTGGAGCCGCTGACCGAGGAGGACTTCGAACTGGTCGCCAACAAGATCGGTGAGATCGACCTGACGGCGGAGTCGAAGCTGGCGCTGGTGGACGCCGGTTTCTGGCGAGGCTACGGTCAGCTGCACACGGCGGGCTCGGACGAGGCGCGGGAGCTGCGGCCGCTCTTTCCCGATTTGGACCCGGTCCCGCCGGTGGTCCTCGAGAACCCGGCCCCCCGGCTGGCGTCCCGCTTCGGCTCGCTGCCCGACCCCGTGGTGGTGCAGCTCCGGCTGACGATCAACCGCGTGGGAGGGTTGTTGAACCCCGAGGTGATCCACTCTCCGGACCCGGCCCTGGGGGAGCAGGCGGTCGAGACGGTGCGCAACTCGTGGGTCTTCCTTCCGGCCCTCTCCAAGGGCGAACCCGTGGACGCCGAGCTGGTCGTGCGAGTGGTCTTCGACCGCTAACGGTCTTCCGGACGCAGGGCGATGCGGGCCTCGGCCCGCTGCCCGGAGATCTCGTCTTCTACTTCCACTTCGACACTGTAATCTCCTGCCGATAAGTGCAGAAGTTCGAGAGGAAGCTCGTGCGAGACGGCCACCGCGCCGGGTAGGTTGAAGCGGGTCACGGGGAGGCTGCGGCTGTAGCGGACCTTCCCCTCCCGGTCCTGCAGGCGCAAGTGCACCCGCCCCGACGGTCCCGATTCTCCCCCGGCCAGGTTGTAGATCTGGAAGTACACGTAGACCGGATCGGCGGGCCGAACCCGGGAGTCGCCTTCGGGAACCACCCGGTGGGCGCCGACGAACATCGGCCCTTTTCGATCGGGCGAGCTGCTGCGGATGTCCTGACTCAAGACCAGGCCGCTCAAGCTCAGGCTCCCGTCGCGGCTGGGCACTTCGAATTCGGTGAGCGCGGCGCCGAGCTGATCGCTGGCCGACTCCCCGATGAGCGCGCGCAGCTCGTAGCGGCCCGGGGGCAGCCGCAGTTCGTGGTAGACGATGAAGCTCCGCTCGCGGAAGTCCCGGTATTGCTGCTCGTCGAGAAAGACTTCGAAGGGAAGGCTGAACTGCTCGACGGCCTTTCCCTGCGGGTCCAGCACCACGCCCGAGACCGCCAGCGACGCCCGGTATCCGTCCTGCCACCGGGCCAGCGGCATCTCGCTTCCCGGGATCTCGAGGCTGAGACTGGTGACCTCGCTCCCCGCCTGCCGGAAGCTGGCGGTGCGGGCCTCGAAGGGAATCTGACGGAAGAGCCCCGGGAAGGCCAGTGCATAGTCGAGACGGCCGCGGCCCTCTTCCTGCCGGTACAGGTAGCCCCGCTCCGCCAGCACGCGGAACTTGCCGGCCCTGCGGAGCCGGACTTTCACGGGGTAGAACTTGCCGTCCTTGCGATCGGCTGCCGGCTCGTAGCCCAGCAGGTAGAACTTCGAGTTGTGCTCCAGAATTGCCTGCAGCGGCTCCAGCAGTTCGTTGCGGTGGTAGAAGGCCAGTCCGTTGGTCTGTTTGGAGAGCATGACCAGCGAGTCGATCGGTTCGCTGAGGCTGCGCGAGTTCCGGGCAAGCCGGCGGTCGGGCAGATTCAGCATCTGGTAGAAGGAGCTCTTCTCCGACACCCCTCCGCCGGGCAGGAGCGCCGTCAGACCCGACGGGTCGAGTGTGT
>JBFGHG010000195.1:0-6143 GCA_041578395.1 Acidobacteriota bacterium | reverse complement strand
TTCTGGGCGGAGATTTCGCGCTGCAGCCGGAACGGGTGCGGCCGGCCCTGGAGCGGCTGGCTTCCCGGCTGGCCGCGCGCGACGGGCGCGAGTGGGGTCCGGACGAAGTGGCCGATGGGATTCTGCGCATCGTCGCGACGCAGACCGAGGCCGCCTTGCGTGTGATCTCGCTGGAACGGGGCCACGACACCCGCGACTTCACGCTGGTCAGCTTCGGGGGTGCCGGGGGGCTGCACGCCTGCCGGCTGGCCGACTCGCTGCTGATCCCGCGGGTGGTGGTGCCGGCTCAGCCCGGGGTGCTGTCGGCGCACGGCATCCTGCGGGCGGACATCGTCAAGGACGCCGCCCTGACGGTGCTGCTGGGCAGTGGCAACGAGGACTGGCGCGGCCGGCTGGAGGATCATTTCCGGTCGCTGGAAGAGTCGGTGCGGAGCCAGCTGGCGTCGGAGGGCAGCGCGGGGGAGGCGCCCGAGCTGCTGCGCTCGGCCGACCTCCGCTACCTCGGCCAGTCCTTCGAGGTCCAGGTCCGGCCCGAGGGACCGTCCGCTCCGGATTGGCTCGATCTCTTCCACCGGGAGCACCAGCGGCTCTACGGCTACGGCAATCCGGAACTGCCGGTGGAGATCGTCACCGTGCGTGTGGAGGGGAGGATCCCCCTGCCTTCGAGTGCTGCCCGGCCCGCCGATTTGGGTCCCGAGGAGCCGCCGCTGGACGCCCTGCTGCAAGAGAAACAGGTGCAGCAGGAGGGGCGCCCGGTCTCGATGCGCTTCTACCTGCGCCACCGCCTGCAGCCGGGGAACCGGCTGGCCGGGCCCTGCGTGCTGTTGGAGTACAGTTCGACCACGCTGGTGCCGGAGGGGTGGGAGGGGTTGGTGAATGGGTGGGGGGATTTGGTGATTGAGAGGAGAGAATAAATCTCAAATCTCAAATCTCAAATCTCAAACTGTCAAGTAAATTCCAATTTTCAATTCTCAATGTTCAAACGGCGAAGGACGATCTGGTAGATCAGGATTCCGGTGGCTACGGAGAGGTTCAGGGACTCCACCCGGCCCTTCATGGGGAGGTGCACCAGGTAGTCGCAGTGCTCCTTGACCAGGCGGCGCAGGCCGGTATGCTCGCTGCCGGCGACCAGGACCAGGGGGAGGGTGGCGTCGAGCTGGTCGGGGGTCAGGTCTCCTTTGACGTCCAGTCCCACCGACCAGAGGCCGGCCTGCTTCAGTCGCTCCAGGGTCTGGACCAGGTTGCCGATCTGGACGATCGGGACCTGCAGCGCGGCGCCGGCGCTGGCCCGGACCACCGCCGGGGTGATGCCGCAGGCTCGCCGCTCCGGGAGCAGCACTCCCTGGACGCCGGCGGCCTCGGCCGTGCGCAGCACCGCGCCCAGGTTGTGCGGGTCTTCGACGCCGTCCAGCGCCAGCAGCAGGTCCGGTCGGCGGGCCAGCAGTTCCTCCAGGTCGGCGTAGGCGATTTCGGACAGCTCCGCGACCACCCCCTGGTGGCGCGCGTTCCCCGCCTTCTTGTCCAGGACCTCGGGAGGTTCGAAGCGCAGCGGGACCCCCGACTCCCTTGCCAGGCGCAGGATTTCCTGCAACCGGCCTCCCAGGCGTCCCCGGCGCAGGTAGAGGCGGCTCAGCCGGCGGGCGCCGGAGCGCAGGGCCTCTGTAACCGGATGGACGCCGTACAGGATCATGGCAGCAGCGCCAGCACCCGCTCCACCCGCTGGCGCACGCCGGGCGGCGGCGAAGGGAGGGGGAGGCCGCGGCCCGATTCGGCCAGCTCCACGACCCGGTCCAGCTCCGGTCCCGAACCGCGCCCCGTCAGGGCGATGCGGATGGGGTGATAGAGGTCGCGGCCGCGCACTCCGGTTTCCTTCCCGGCGGTCTTGACGGCCTGCTTGAAGTCCACCACCTCGATCCGGTCCTGCCCGCCCAGCGCCTTTTGGAAGGCGCGGATGGTCCGGACGGCCCAGTCGCTTTCGAGGACTTCCCGCGTCTCCGGCTGCTCGAGGTCGCGCTCCGGGCGAAAGTCGAAGACGACTTCGGCCGCCTGGGCCAGCGCCTCTCCGCTTTCCAGGTATTTGCGCAGCGCCTCGATGAGGCTCTCCAGCCAGCGGCTCACCGGCCCCGGCGGGTCCTCCCCCACCCAGCCCCTGCGCTGCAGGGCGGGCAGCACCAGTGGGAGCAGCTCCGCGGCGGGACGGTCGCGCAGGTGGTTGCGGTTGACCCAGGTCAGCTTGGTCTGGTCGAAGACGGCCGGGGCGCGGTGGACCCGGCTCAGGTCGAACTCGCGGCACAGCTCCTCGCGGCTCAGGATCTCGCGCCCCTCGCCTTCGGGTGACCAGCCCAGCAGCGCCAGGTAATTGACCAGGGCCTCGGGAGCGAAACCCTGTTCGCGGAACTCGCCCAGCGAGGTGGAGCCGTGCCGTTTGCTGAGTTTGGCGCCGTCCAGGCCGAGAATGGTGGACAGGTGCGCGAAGCGGGGCGGCGGCTCCCCCAGCGCTTCGTACAGCAGCAGCTGGCGGGGCGTATTGGAGACGTGCCCTTCCCCGCGGATCACGTGAGAGATCCGCATGCCCAGATCGTCGACGACCACCGCGAAGTTGTACTGAGGCGAGCCGTCGGAGCGCTGCAGCACGAAGTCGCCGATCTGGCGGCAGTCGAACTCCAGGCGGCCGAAGACGAGATCGTCGAACGACACGGCTCCCTCCCGCACCCGGAAACGGAGCACGGCCGGCTCGCCCTGCTTCACACGCCGCGCCGCCTCCCCGGGATCCAGGTCCCGGCAGGTGCCCGCGTAGCCGGGGGGATGGCCGGCTGCCAGCCGCTCGGCGCGCACCCGCTCCAGCTCCTCCGGCGAGCAGAAGCAGCGGTAGGCGTGCCCCTGTTGGAGCAGCCCCCGAGCCTGCTCGCGGTAGAGCGGATAGCGTTCCGACTGCCGGTAGGGGCCGAATTCGCCCCCCACCTCGACCCCTTCGTCCCACTGCAGGCCGAGCCAGCGCAGGTCGCAGCACAGCTGCTCCTCGAAACGGCTCTCGGAGCGCGCCGCGTCGGTGTCTTCGATGCGCAGCACAAAAGTTCCCCCCTGGCGGCGGGCGAAGAGCCAGTTGTAGAGGGCCGTGCGGACGTTGCCCACGTGCAGGCGACCGGTCGGACTGGGAGCGAAGCGGACGCGTACCGACATGAAGAAAGTATAACCCGGCGATTCCCCCTCTTCGCGCGGCAAAGCGTTGGCCTCGGAATCCTTGTGAAACAGTACGAACGTTGCTATACTTCCCGCATCTTTGGGCTCGCCTGTATTCTCAAGCGGAGAGGTTTGTCTTCATGGCCCATAGCCATCGGCGAGGGATTGTTGCCCTGCTGGGCGTCGGCCTGCTGCTGACGCCGGCGCCGGCGTTCGCCCAGATGGCGGGACGGGCGCGGGTGGTGGAGAACGACGCGGAGCGCTTCCGGCTGGTCCCCGGAGGAGGGCGGTGGAGGCCGCTGCGTCAGGGCGGCAGCTTCTCCTATCAGGACGATCTGCGGACGCTGGCCGACTCCCGGCTCCTCCTGGAGCTCCAGAAGTCCGAGTTCACGCTCAGCCCGGAGACCCGGGTGACGGTCGGCGGCAGCCGCGGACAGCCGGAACTGCTGGTGCACGGCGGGATCGCGCGGGTCGAACGGAAGTCGAGGGGCCCCGGCGCTCCGGTGGTCGTCGTCAAGTCCTTCTCCGGCCACGAAGGGAGGGCGCGGTCGACGGCCTTCGTGGTGAGCTGTCCGGGCGCCCGGGAACTGCTGCAGCAATCGGCGGGGACCCGCTGCGGAGACCGGACGGCCGTCGCCGGCGAGTGCATCTTCGTAGGGCTGTTCGGGGAGGCGGAGGTGAGCCGGCCCGGAGGTGCGATGGTCGAGCTGGGCATGCAGGAATGTACGCTGGTCGAGAAGGGACGAGACCCGCCTCCACCGGTGGAGATGGCGCTCTCGGACTTCCAGGATCTGATCGACCTGACCTCCATCGGCGGGATCACTCAGCGCCCGCGGCTGGACTGTATCTCGCCCGATTGCCGCCCTCCGGTCGACGATCCCCTGCTCCCGCTGCCGCTGCCCCCACCCCTTCCCGGGCCTCCCCGCCCTCCGGTCCCGGGCGGCCAGGAGCAAGACCGATGAGCAGCCTCCTTCGCTGCCGCAGCCTGCCGGCACTGCTGCTTCCCGTACTCGTCGCGGCCGTCTCTGCGCGGCAGCTCGAGGCCCAGATCTCCGAGAAGACCGAGGAGGCAGCCCGCTCCTACGTCCAGGGGATCGAGTCCCTCAACCGCAACGACCTGAATCGGGCGCTGGCCGCCTTCCGCGAAGCCGCCAGCGAGAACTCTCCGCTGGCCGCCGAGGGACGCCCTTACTACCCCGCGCTCTACTACCTGGGTGTCACCTACGGGCTGCTGCAGCGCCACCAGGACTCGGTCGAAGTTCTGGAGCGCGCCGCCGCCCGCGCCGGCTCTCCGGCTCAGGTCGGCTTCGCCGAGGCCCGTCTGGCCCTGGCGCGGGGGTATTACCACCTGGGGCAGTACCCGCGGGCGCTGGACGTCCTGGCACAGCTCGAGGCGGCGCTCAACGGCAATGAGCCCGGCGGCACGGGCCGGCTGGAGCAGGCCGAGATCGACTACCTGAAGGGGATGTGCCGCTATGCGCGAGGCGATCCCGACGGTGCCCGGGACTCGCTGCGTGCGGTTGCACTGAGTCCGGCTCTTCCCCGGGTGACGCGCTCGCTGACCCGGCAAGGGCTCCCGCTGCCTCAGCAGGTGCTGCAGCGGATCTCCGCCGGCGTGCCGCACGAGCGGGCGGTGGCACTCCCGAGGCAGGAGCGTCGGCCCGAACCACGGTCGGCGCCGGATTCGCGCTGGGGCCTGCGCTTTCGCGGCGGGGCCCAGTACGACTCCAACCTGGTCCTGCAGCCGGACGGGCCGACGGCGGGGTTCGTCACCGACGAGTCCGACTTGGGCGTGTACGTCGGGGGGGAGGGCGAGTTCAATCTCTACCGCCCGCGGCTGCGCGGCATCTACAGCTTCTACCAGACCTTCTCCCAGGACTTCAGCCTGGGGGGCGCTCGTCCCAACCGGGAGTCGATCAACCTGCAGGCGCACGATCTGCGGCTCAGCTCCTGGTGGAATCCGACGGTCGCCGTCACGGTCGGAGTAGAGGGCCACGTCCGCTACCTGCGGCTGGGGGGCGACGGTTACCTGCGGGAGATCGCCGCGGTTCCCTTCGCCGCCTTCCGCTATGGCGGCCGCTACCTGAGCCGGGTCGACTACCGGATCGCGGACGCCAACTACTTCACCTTCTTCGATCCCGAGCGCGACGGCCGCCGCCAGCAGGTCCGCTTCCGTCAGTACCTGCTGATGGGCGACGGGCGGCGCCAGCTGTTCGGCGGATTCGCCTACCTGCGGGAAAGCCCCGATTTCCGGGAACCCCAGACCTCCCGCAGGAGCGGCTTTCCCAACGACTACGTCCATACCGGGTACGAGCTGGAGCTGGGCGCCCGCTCCCGGCTGGGCGCCGGGATGCTGATCGACGCGGTCTACTCCTACGCCGACCTGGACTACCGGTTCCGGAACAGCCGCACCCGCTTCAGCGGCGATCCGCGGGCACGCGCCGACGGCCGGCACCGCGTCCTGGTGCGGTTGCGCCGCGGCCTGACCGATTCGTGGGTGGCGACGTTCGGCTACCTGGGGGTCCTCAACGACTCCAACATCGCCGACTTCGCCTACGGCCGGCACATCCTCTCCTTCGGGTTCGAGTACTGCCTGGAGGGGAACTGCCTGGAGGGCAACCGTTGAACACCGAACCGTCAGCCAGCTTCCTGCGTCCGCTGCGTCGGCTTCTCCTGCTGCTGGCCGTCCTCTCGCTGTTCGGCTCGGTCGGCCCGGCCACCCACCTGGACCGGGTCGCCCTGTTCGCCCTCTACAACGCAACCAACGGGGACGACTGGACCCGCAACGGCGGCTGGAAAACGGCCAGTGGCGTCTTCAGCCCGCCCGGGACCGAGTGCTCCTGGTTCGGGATCGACTGCGACGACGAGGACCGCGTCCTGGACGTCAAGCTGCGCAACAACAACCTGACGGGCCGGATCCCGGCCGAACTGGGACTGCTGACGGGGGTCCGCGAGCTGGACCT
>JBFGHG010000194.1:0-6149 GCA_041578395.1 Acidobacteriota bacterium | reverse complement strand
GGCGCAACCCCGCCTTCCTGCGCGAACACCGCAGCTTCCGGGAAATCCCCATGCTGACGCCGCGCCAGCTGAGACGCGCCTTGCGGGAGGTGGGCCTTGCCTGGCTTCACGACCTGCCCTGCGGCCTGGACCGGCGGCAGTACCGGCGCCTCTTCCGCTGGCGGGGCCTGCTGAGCAGGGTGGGGCTCGGCTGGTATCCGCACGCCGAGTTCTGGGGGATCCTGGTGCGCCGCGAACAGCAGGCGAAGCTGCGGCTGAAACGGCCCCTCGAGTGGTCCTACGAACCTCCCGCGACGGGCACGGTTTCAGACTTCCGGCCGAGCCTGGACTTCGACCGGCACCCCTTCGGCCATCAGCTCGGCCCGGGCTGGCACTGGCACGAACGGGACCGCCGCGGTTTCCGCTGGGCCTCGCCGCGGGCTCGCGCCTACCTGCAGACCGAACGGGCACCCGCCTACCTGCTGCTGGAGGGATTTTCACCCGAGGAGAACGAGCTGGAAACGCGCGTGGAGGGGTGGACCGTGGGGCGGCGCCGGCTGCGGGCGGGGGAACCGTTCCAGCTGTGCTACCTGCTCCCCTTCGCGGGCCGGGAGGCGGGCCTGTACGAAGTCGAGCTGAGGAGCCGCCGGGCGGTGAAACCGGCCGAAGCGCGGGACCGCCGGGAGCTGGGGGTGATGGTCTTTTCACTGGGACTGGCGGCATGATCCGGCGGCTGGCCGACTGGGTGCTGCTGGCGCCCGTCCAAGCGGCTCTGGCGCTGCTGCTGGGGGCCACCGAACTGCTGCGCGCCCTGACTCTGCCCCGCCGGCGGCACCGCGAGGCCGGACCTCCCCTGGAGTCCCCGCTGTGCAGCCTCGTGGTGCTGAACTGGAACGGGCGCGCCCTGCTCGAGGAGAGCCTTCCCCTGCTGCTGGCGGCCGTGCGCCACAGCGGCCGGCCCCACGAAGTCCTGATCGTGGACAACGGCAGCGAGGACGACAGCGTGGCCTGGCTGCGCCGCCACCACCCCGAGGTTCGCCTGCTGGAGCTGGAACGCAACCTGGGCTTCGGCGAGGGGAACAACCGGGGGGTCGAGGCGGCCCGCCACGAGGTCGTGGTCCTGCTCAACAACGACATGCTCGTGGCGCAGGACTTCCTGGGACCGCTGCTGGCCGCCTTCGCCGATCCCCGCGTCTTCGCGGCCTCCAGCCAGATCGAGTTCCCACCCGGCCGCCGCCGTGAAGAGACGGGCAACACCCGCGGCCGGATGCGCAAAGGGCGTCTGGAACTCTCGCACGAGCCCCTCCGCTCCTGGCACCAGGCTCGGACGGCGTGGCCCGTCTGGTGGGCCGGCGGAGGGTCCTCCGCCTATCGCCGTCAGCGCTTCCTGGAGTTGGGCGGCTTCGCCCCGCTGTTCTCCCCCTGCTATCTGGAAGACACCGACCTCAGCTACCGTGCCTGGCGCCGCGGATGGCACTCCGTCGTGTGCCCCGCCAGCCGGGTGCTGCACAAGCACCGCTCCAGCACGGCGCGCCGCTACTCCGCCGGCCGGCTCAACACGCTGCTGGCCCAGCGCCGGCTCTGGTACGCCTGGCGGAACTTCCCGCTGCGGGCGCTGGCGGGACATCTGCTCCTGTTCCCGCTGCACCTGCGAAAGGAGCTGGGCGGCCGCGACTACCTGCGGGCACTGTGGGCGCTGCCTCGGGTGCTGCGGGCGCGGCTGCGCGAGCCGGCCCGGGTGGTGTCCCACGCCCGCTTGAGCCGCTGGGTGGCCGATCCCCTCCTCTACCTCAACCGTTTCCACCCCCGGCGCCACCGCGGTTCCAAGTCTTCGGACGGGCGGCCGCGCCTGCTGGTGTTGAGCGCCTACCTCCCGCACCTGGGAAAGCACGGCGGAGCGGGCCGCGTCTTCCAGCTGCTGTCCCGCGCGGCGCAGACCATGGAGGTGACCCTGGTGAGCTTCGTGGAGAGCCCCGAGGAGGCCCGCGAGGTGAGCCAGGCGGCACCCTACTGCCGGCGGGTGGAGACAGTGCTGCGGCGGCGTTTCGAGCCGGTCTCCCCTTTCCCCTACGAGCCCTTCGAAGAGTTCAACTGCGCCAACTTCCGCGAGATGCTGCGGGAGGTCCTGCTCGAGGACGACTTCGACGTCGTCCACTACGAGTGGACCCAGATGGCGATGTACGCGGGGATGCTGCCGCCGATCCCCAGCCTGCTCACCGAAATCGAAGTGAACTACGCGGCCCACTACAGCCTGGTTCCGCTCGAGGCGCGACTCCCGGCGAAGGTCCACCTGTATTACCGCACCCTGCAGACGCTCTACCGGGAGTTGCAGCTGTGCGGCCGGGTGGACCGGGTGGTGTGCGTGACGGACGCCGACCGGGAGTTCCTGGACGGCTACGTGGAGCCCGGCAAGCTGGCGGTCGTCCACACCGGAGTGGACACGAACTACTTCCGCCCCGCCGAGCCCGGGCTGCGGGAAGCCGACTCGCTGGTCTACGTGGGCGCCTTCCGCCACGACCCCAACGTCGACGCGATGCGCTACTTCTGCAGCGAGATCTTCCCCCGGATCCTGCGGGAGCGCCCCCAGACCCGCCTGTACGTGGTGGGATCCTCCCCGCCGCGCGAGATCCGCCGGCTGGCCCGCAACCCCGCCATCACGGTGACCGGCTTCGTGGACGACATCCGGGAGTACTACTGGAGGGCCCAGGTGGTGGTGGTGCCGCTGCGCACCGGCGTGGGCATCCGGGGCAAGATTCTGGAAGGATGGGCGGCGGGCAACGCCATGGTGGCCACCTCGCTGGCCTGCCTGGGCATCCGTGCGGAGCACGGCGAGAATATCCTGATCGCCGACGACCCCGACGAGTTCGCGCGCTGGACCCTGGCTCTGCTGGCCCACCCGGAGCACTGCGAGCGCCTGGGCCGGGCCGGACGCCGCCTGGCCCAGCAGCACTACGAATGGGACCAGCTGGGCCGGCGCATGACCCGGACCTACCTCGACCTGCTGCCGGAGGGCACGCCCCGGCCGACCCTGCGGGAGGCCCTCCCATGAGCGCAGCGGCACCATCCCGGATCGAGAATCCCGAATCACGGATCCTCCTGGTGCAGTGCTGCCACCTGCCCCAGTTCTTCTTTGCGGCCCGGCGGCTGCGCCAGCGGTACCCGCGGGCCCGGCTGGGGGCGCTGCTGCTGGACCACCCGCAGCTGCGCGAATATCTGCCGCTGTTTCCTGCCTTCGAAGGCGTCCACTTCCTCGAGTCGGGACGCTGGAATCCGCCCCTGCCCGCCCCAGAGGCCGAAGCGGCCGAGGTCGTCTTCCCGCTGCTGAGCCGGGGGTACCGGAGGGTCAAGCAGGCCGCCGCCCGGCTGGGTGGCCGCCGCTGGGAGATGGATTACCAGGGCGACCTGCAGCCGCTCGCCCCGCTGCGCCTGCGCCGCTCGGTCCTGCAGGCCCTGCACGCGGCGGATTCCGACTTCGCGGACTTCCTGCGGGAGTTCCCGCACCGCCCGCTGGGGGACCGGGTACTGCTGCTGCACACGGCGCACGAATCGCTGGTGGAGGCGAGCCGGCCCACCTGGGAGCGGCTGCTGCCGAAACGCTGCGAAGTGCGCCACCTGAAGGAGCCGGACCGGGGCGGCTACCGGGAGCTTCGCCGCTGGCGAGCCGACTCGGCGGTCCTCTTCTTTTCGGGCGAGAAGGGCTATTTCCGGCTCAAGCTGCTGCCGCTGCTGCTGCGCCTCCGCCACGTGCTGGTGATCAACGAGAACGGGCACGCCTTTTACCTGAACGCGCGCAGCCTGGCCCGTTTCCTTTATCACCGGGTCAAACACGGAGTCGGCCGGCCGCGCTCCCGGACGGCGGTCCTCTTCCTGCAGACCGAGGACTTGCGCCACTGCGACGAGGCGCTGGCCCGGTTGGGCCGCGACCCCCTCTTTCCGGGTGCCGAGGTGGCCGTCCTCTGCCACCGGCGCGACCGCGCCCATTTCGAAGCGCTTGCAGGGGTGCAGCGGGTGATCGCTCACGAGGGCCGCCTGGCCGACGCCCGCGGCGTGCTGCGGGCCATCCGGGAGTTCGGGCCGGACGTGGTCAGCGCCGTCTTCAGCGGCCGCCCCGTCTTCCGCAAGCAGAAGCTGCTCTTCTTTCTGCTGGGACTCGAGCGCCGGCTGGCCTTCAACGCGCGGCTGGACTGCTACTGGGTGACGCTCGGGTCCCTCCCCCGGACGGCGAAACGGGAGCCGCTGCTGTTCGCTTCCGCAGCGGACCCCCCCCCCGCCGAGGCGCTGCTGATTCAGACCGAGGACGACGCCGAGACGGCGCGGGCGATCCGGCTGCTGGCTTCCGAGAAGGTCTCGGGCGGGCGCCCCGTCGCGGTCTTCTGCGCCGGCGAGAAAGCCGCCGCTTTCGAAGCCCTCCCGGAGGTCCGCCGGGTCTACGGCTACCACAAGGGCCAGTGGGCGGACACCGCCCGGCTGCTCGGACGGCTCTGGAGGACGAACCGCGACGTGGTGGCGGCCACCTTCTCGGGTCGTCCGATCTTCCGGCTGCAGAAGCTGCTCTTCTTCCTGCTGCCCGCCCGCAGCCGGCTCGTTTTCAACGAGCACCTCGACTGCTGCTATCTCCCCGCCGGCCGGTTCTCCGGCGCGCTGAGCCTTCCGCGTGCCACGGCGCCCTCGCGCCCCCGGCGCTTCCTGTGGGTGCGGGAAGTGCTGAAGGTCATCCTCTACCTGCCGCGCTTCGCCTATTTGTCGGGCTGGCTCACCTGGAAGAAACTGGCGCGGGCGCGCCTTCGAACGGGGTCAAACGAGAGGCGTGTCGGCCGGGTCGGGTGAGGAATGCAGGTGGTTCAGCTTCCAGCTGCCGTTGACCCGCGAGTAGACCTCCGTCCAGCGGCCGCTGTGCCGGTGCAGCTGCCCCTCGGCGCGGTAGGCCATCATGTACAGCGAGGTGATCCAGGCCACCTCGCCCCGGATCTCGATCTGAATGTTGGAGGTGAAGAAGGTCAGCTCGTCGAAGCGGGCGAGATATTGCTGAGCCGTGTTCTCGAAGGTCTTGAAGTCGGAGAAGCGGGGCGGCGGCACCATGTTGAAGATGACCGCGTTGTCCGCGTAGATCCCGCGCAGCTGTTCCAGGTTCTTCCGTTCCCAGGCCTTGACGTGTTGGCGATGAAGATCGAGCAGGTTGTCTCTGGGGTTGTTTCTCATAGTCGTGAAACCCGCAGTCTAGCAAAATTCGTTCCAGCGATTCAAACGCGGTGGAGAGGCACGTGCATTCTGCCTGCGATTCTCAGAAAGCGGCACCCGGCGGGACGGCCTCACCCCGACAGCGCCCGCGCCACCTCCGCCGACATCTCTCCGGTGGAGACCGCGGGCTGGCCCCCCTCCGCCAGGTCGGGGGTCCGCAGGCCCCGCTGCAGAACCCTTTCGACCGCTGCTTCGATCGCCGCGGCGGCGTCGTCCCGCCCCAGCGAATAGCGCAGCAGCAGGGCCAGCGATTGAATCGCCGCCAGCGGATTGGCCTGGCCCCGCCCGGCGATGTCCGGAGCGCTGCCGTGGACCGGCTCGTAGAGCCCCGGCCGCGTCCCGTCGCGGCTCTCGCCCAGGCTCGCGGAGGGGAGCATCCCGATCGAGCCGGTCAGCATGGCGGCCTCGTCGCTCAGGATGTCCCCGAACATGTTGCTGGTCAGCAGCACGTCGAACTGGCGGGGGCGGGCGATCAGCTGCATGGCGCAGTTGTCGACCAGGACGTGGTGCAGTTCCACCTCCGGATAGCCGGCCGCCACCTCCCGCACTACGGCGCGCCAGAGCTGGGAGCTCTCCAGCACGTTCGACTTGTCGACACTGTGCACACGGCCGCGCCGCAGCCGCGCCGCTTCGAAAGCCACCCGGGCGATGCGGCGGATCTCCCCCTCCGAATACACCTCGGTGTTGAACCCGACCCGCTGCCCCTCCCGCTCCTCGATCCCGCGGGGTTCGCCGAAATAGATCCCCCCGGTCAGCTCCCGCACGAAGAGCAGGTCCGCCCCGGCCACGATCTCCTCCTTCAGCGGGGAGGCCGCCGCCAGCGCCGCCGTCAGCCGCACGGGCCGCAGGTTGGCGAACAGCTTCATCTCGCTGCGCAGCCGGAGCAGGGCCTTCTCCGGGCGGCGGTCCGGCGGGCGGTCGTCGAAGCGGGG
>JBFGHG010000193.1:0-6168 GCA_041578395.1 Acidobacteriota bacterium | reverse complement strand
AGGGGGACGGAACCGATGAGAACTAGCCGAGTACATGACTTGTATTCATTAACTACCAATGGGAGGACTGTTTTGGAGATGGCAAGTCGATTGTTCAAACTGACGACGGCGCTGTGTCTGGTCTTTCTGCTCGCCGCAGCAGGCGGCACCGAGCTGAAAGCCCAGTCGCAGGCCAGCACCGGGGTCATCGAGGGCATCGTCGAAGACCAGACCGGTGCGGTGTTGCCCGGCGTGACGGTCACGCTGAGGCAGACGGAAACGGGTTTCGAACGGGTGGTCGTGACCGACGACTCGGGGCGCTTTCGGGCCCGGCTGCTGCCGGTCGGCCCCTACGTGGTGGCGGCGGCCCTGGAAGGCTTCAAAACCACCGAGCGCGAGTTGAATCTGTCGATCGGGTCCACGCTCAACGTCCGCATCTCGCTCGAAGTGGGGGCCATCACGGAGACGGTGACCATCACCTCGGACTTCACTCCGCTGGTCGACTCGGAGAGCCCGCGGCCCTCGGCCACGGTCGACGCGAAAGCGATCACCAACCTGCCGATCAACGGCCGGGACTTCCAGAGCTTCGTGTTTCTGACCCCCGGAACGGTGCAGGCCGGCCGCAACACGATCTCCATCGGGGGCCAGAAGGGCATCGAGACCAACTTCCAGGTGGACGGAGCCGACCGCAACAACCCGTTTTTCGGCGGGCAGAGCGGCGGTGACCGGCCCCCCTTCACCTTCAGCCAGGAAGCCGTGCGTGAGTTCGTGGTCCTGAAAGACGGATTCAGCGCCGAGTTCGGCCGCTCCACGGCCGGGCTGGTCAACGTGGTGACCAAGTCGGGCACCAACGACTGGCACGGCAGCGCCTTCTACCTGTTCCAGGACAGCGGCTTCATCGCCGACGAGATCTCCCGCCGGGTCAACACCGACGGATCGATCAGCGAGTCGAGGCTCGAGGCGCTGGGCTCCCGCCATCAGTTCGGAGGAAGCCTGGGAGGGCCGATCGTTCGCGACAAGGCGTTCTTCTTCTTTTCGACCGAGCACCAGGACTTCTCCCGGCCGCTGTTCGTGCAGTTTCGCTTCGACGACCAGGAGCGGGCGCTCATCAACCAGTTCATCCCCGAACTGTTGAGCTTCGAGGGCGCCTTCGACAGCACCGACGACGCGCAGGTGTATCTGGGCAAGGTGGACGTCAACGCCAACGACAGCAACAACTTCACCTTCCGTTACACCTTCACCGATTCGGAACAGGTCAACGGAACGACCACGGGTACGACCACGCTGGCGGTGGACAACAACGGCCTGGAGCTCAACGAGACTCACCAGTTCGTGGCCAGCTGGAACGCGATCATCACCCCAAGGCTGATCAACGAGTTCCGCTTCAACTACACCTACGAGGACCGTCCCCGGGACGCGAATGTCAGCTTCGACACTTCCGAGGTCCGGATCGGCTTCGAGGCGACCGTAGGCGGCCGCTGGTTCCTGCCGATTCCGGAAACGGACGACCGCTACCAGATCGTGGAGAACCTGTCCTACAACTTCGGTTCTCACGACCTGAAGTTCGGCTTCGAGTACAACGACACGGGCGTCGACCAGATCTTTTTCGGGAACGGACGGGCGCAGTATCGCTTTCGCGACGGCGACAGCGGTCCCCGCGACGGAAGCGCCGTGGACGAGCTGCTGGCCTGCATCGAGCCGACCTTCGAGCCCGGCCGGGCCTGCGTGGTCAACGACTACCGCCAGCGCTTCGGCGACGGCATCTTCAACGCCCGCGTGCAGGAACCGGCCTTCTACGTCCAGGACGAGTGGAAAGTGAACCGCAATTTCACGCTCAACCTGGGCCTGCGCTGGGAAGGGCAGTACAACCCCGAGAACACCCGCCCCAACCGCGACTTTCCGGCCTACTCCGAGAAGATCGTGGACGACACAGACAACTGGGCGCCTCGGGTCGGCTTCGCCTGGGACCTGAGTGGGGAAGGGAAATCGGTGCTGCGGGCGTCGGCCGGCGTCTTCTACGGCCGGACTCCCATGCTGCTCTACTCCAACCCGCTGGTCGTGAACGGCGACGTAGCCGGGGACGTGGAGATTCGGCTGCGCCGGATCAACATGTTCAACACCGGAGGCGAGAGCTTCCCCGGTTTCTCGCGGATCTTCGCCAACCTGCAGGAAGCGGGCGACTTTGGCGGCTTTCCGGTGCCGGCTTCCGGGACCTTCCCGGGTGCCGACGTCCACCTGCACGCGCTGGACTTCGACAATCCGGAGACCTACCGCTACACCGTCTCCTTCGAACAGGAGCTGGGGACGAGTTGGGCGGCCGGCGTCACCTACACTCACGCCGACACCATCCATCGCCAGCTGCGGCGGGACACCAACCTCTTCCCCGGCGTGCCGGGCCCCGACGGACGCCTGATCTACGGTCGGCCCTTCCGTCCGAATAGGCCGTTCGCGGACATCACGGACGGAAACATCAACCTGGTGGAAAGCTCGTCGGTGTCCGAGTACGACGCCGTGATCCTGACGCTCAACAAGCGCTTCAGCAACAACTTCCAGTTCCAGGCCAACTACACGCTGGCCTACAACGATTCGCTGGAAGACAACGAGCGGGACGCCACCACCATCCATCCGTCGGTGCCCGACAACCTGATGGCGGACTACGGACGATCGAGTCTGGACATCCGGCACAGCTTCGTGTTGAACGGCGTCTACGAACTGCCGTGGGACTTCCAGCTGAGCGGGATCCTCAACCTGAACTCCGGCTTTCCCTGGAACGCCGAGACCGACTTCGACGACAACGGGGACGGCACCGCCAACGACCGGCCCGTCATCGGCGGCCAGGTGGTGGAGCGCAACGCGTTCGAGAACGACCGGTTCTTCAACGTCGACCTGCGCGTCACCAAGGCCTTTCCGATCACGGACACGGCCCGGGCGTCCGCCTTCATCGAGTTCTTCAACCTGTTCAACGCCCGCAACTTCATTGTGGTCAACAACGAGTTCGGCGACACGGGTTTTGGAATTCCCACCCGGCAGGGAGGCGACCCGTTCAGCTTCCAGCTGGGATTCCGGTTCGACTTCTGAGGTCGACCATCCACCAACCGTCAGGGCGGGCTCGGCCCGCCCTGACACGCAGATCAGTGGCGCGGGCATCCCTGGCCGTGATTCGGAAAGAGAATCACGGCCTGGAAGGCCGCGCTACGGTCACCGTGAGCTGCACGCTCGCTCTTCTGCTGGCGCTCGGTTCTCTCGGCGCGGTGCAGCCGGCTGAAGACTCCCTCCAGCCCGCCATCCAACTGCTCGAGCAGGGGATGCTCTCCGAGGCGCTGGAGTCTTTGGGCCGCCTCAAACTCACCGAACCCTCCAATCCGCGGCTCTACTACTACTCGGGCGTGGCACTGCTGCGGATGGGACGCGTGCGGGAAAGCGCGGTGGAACTGACGGAATCTCTCCGGCTCGACCCCGCGGCCCCGCGGACGGCGCTGCTCTACGCGGAGGTCCTCTTCCGCCTGGGCCACCCGGCGCAGGCCGCCGCCGCCCTGGCCCCGCTGGAAAGCGAACAGGCCCTCGAGCAGCTCGACCCGCCCGGCCGCTGGCTCCTTTCCGATCTGTACTACCGCCTGGACCGGCTGGACGCGTCTCTGGCCGCGCTCGAGCCGCTGCTGTCCGAGCAGCCCGCCAATCCCCGCCTGCGGCAGCGCCAGGGGGAGGTCCTGCTGGCTCTGGGACGTCCCGGCGAAGCGGCCTCCGCCTTCGAGCAGGTGCTGGCCGCCGAGCCGGACTCCGCCCCGGCCCATTACGGTCTGGGGCTGGCGGCACAGGCGCTGGGCAACTCCGCCGCGGCCCTGAGCCATCTCGAGCGCGCCCACCAGCTCGACCCGAAGGCGGCCTACGCCTACCGCCTGGGCCTGCTGCACCTGGAGTCGGGAGAACCGGCCCGCGCCCTCGAGCTGCTGGGCCCCATCGAAGCGGAAGGCGAACGTCAGCCCGAGATCTTCTCGGCGCTGATGCGCGCCCACCGGCGGCTGGGAAACACCGAGGAGGCCAAGCGCTATGCCGGCCGTTTTCAGGCCTCTCGCGCCCGCCGGCAGCAGGACCGCGAGTCGGGACGGCGAGCGGAAAGGCTGCTGGCGCAGGCCTCCGATGCGCTGCAGGGGCAGCGCGTGTCCGAGGCGCGCGACCTGCTCGAGCGGGTGCTCGAGATCGAGCCGGACAACCCCACCGCCCACGGTTATCTGGCCAAGATCTACCTGTCCTCCCGCCGCTGGAACGAGGCGCGCCCGCACCTGGAGGCGCTCGAAGCGGCCCGCGGAGACGACTTCGAGGTCCATTACCTCTGGGCGGAGTTCTGGCACCGGCAAAGACGGCCGCAGCGGGCTCTCCCTCGCGCCGAGGCGGCCCTCCGGCTGCGCCCTGCCGACGCCGAGAGCCGCAACCTGCTGGGGCACGTGTACCTGGCGCTCGGGCGGGAGGCCGAGGCCCTCCGGCAATACCGGGAAGCGGTCGCCCTGGCGCCGTCCCGGCAGGACTTCCGGCTCAACCTGCAGTCCCTCGAAAAGCGTCTCCAGCCCCCGGAACGCCGCTGATGCGGGACGGCTGTTTCGAACGCGCGATCCGGCGCCTGCAACGCCACCTCGACCGCTTCGACGCTCTGGACCAGCGCCTGCTCCGCTGGCGGTTCGCTCTGCTCCTGGCCCTGCTGGCCGCTCTGGCCTGGGCGCTGCTGTCGGAGTCGGGCCTCGCCTGGCTGCTGAGCGCCGCCGTGCTGGCCGTTCACCTGGGAGTGGCGGCAGGCCACCACCGCCTGCGCCGCCGCCGCGGCCGCTTCCAGGCCGAGCTTCAGCGTCAGGAGAGCCAACGGGCCCGCCGGCGGCTCGACTGGATGCGGATTCCCCCTCCGGCCGCGCCCGCCGAGGACGTCACTTCCCTCGAGGCGGACCTGGACCTGGTCGGGCCGGAGTCGCTGCACCGCCTGCTGGACGACACGCTGACCGAGGGCGGGTCGGGCCGCCTGCGCCGCCTCCTGTCGGCGGCCGGCGGGGCGGTTGCCGAGCGTCAGGCACTGGTGAAGGAACTGGAGCCCCTTCAGCTGCTGCGAGGCCGGCTGCACCGGAGCGTCGGCTCGGCGGCCGGCGCCTCGGGCAGGCTCTCCACGAAAGGCGTCGGCGCCTGGGCGGGCGGCACCAGCCGCATCCGGGAGTTGCGCCGGTCTGCGTGGATCGCCTCGCTGCTGGCGGCCTCAGCCGCCGTCCTGCTGGTTCTGGACCTGCTGGCGGGATGGGGACGCCTGTGGCTGCTGCCGCTGCTGGGCAACCTGTTGTACCTGCTGTCGCAGCAGGAGCAGATCCGGACCGTCTTCGGGCGGGGCCTCGAGCTGGAGGCCGAGTACGGCCGGCTGGGGGAGCTCTTCGGCCTCCTGGAAGCCTTCCGCTGCGAAGGGCGCCCTCACCTGTCGCAACTGCTCGAGCCGGTTCAGTCCGGCCAGAACCGTCCGTCGAGCGTCTTTTCGCGAACCGCACGCCTGGTCTCGCTGCTCAGCGTGCGCGCCTATCCGCTCCTCTGGCTCCCCTTGAACGTCGTGTTCCCGTGGGACTTCTGGCTGGGGCTTCGGCTGGAGCGGCTCCGGCTGCGCGCGGGCCGGGCGATCGCTCAGTGGCTCGGCGTGCTGCACCGCCTGGACGCCGCCCAGTCGCTGGCGCTGTTCGCCTTTTCCCATCCCGGCTACGCCTTCCCGCGCCTGGAGCCGGGGGCGGTGCCCCTGCTGGAGAGCCGCCGCCTCGGTCACCCGCTCATCCCCTCCGGCCGCCGGGTCTGCAACGACTTCCGGATCGGCGGCGATACCCGGATCACCCTCATCACCGGCTCCAACATGTCCGGCAAGAGCACGTTCTTGCGCACCGTGGGAATCAACCTGCAGCTGGCGCGGGCGGGGGCGCCCGTCTGCGCGGAGTCGATGCGGACCTCGGTGTTCGAAGTCTTCAGCTGTATCCGCGTCAGCGACTCCGTGATGGACGGCTTCTCCTACTTCTACGCCGAGGTGCAGCGACTGCGGCGTCTGCTGGAGCGCCTCGAGGAGCCGGGCGAGCCGGTCTTTTTCCTGATCGACGAGATTTTCAAGGGGACCAACAACCGCGAACGCCTGATCGGCAGCCGCTCGTTCGTGCGGACTCTCGCAGAGAGCGACGGGCTGGGCCT
>JBFGHG010000192.1:0-6177 GCA_041578395.1 Acidobacteriota bacterium | reverse complement strand
TGGGCTCGCCCTCCTGGTCCACCGAGACGAGTTCCTGCCGCCGGACGAAGTCGTCCGGGTCGGTCGTCAGGTTGACGTAGGCCAGATCGGCGGCCAGCCGCAGTTCCAGCGGTATGTCGTCGGCCCCCTGCCCGCCCACGCCCTCGCTGTAGCCCAGGATGACCCGGGTGCCGAGCGAGTCGGCGGTCAGCATGCCGGCCGCCAGCTGGCGCTTGTGCGAAGGTTCACCCTCCCCCGTCACCCAGCGGTCCACGTCGCGGAAGACGAAGTCGACCCCGATCACCGAGGCCTGGGCTTGGCCCAGCGCCGTCACGACCTCCGCGAACAGCGGCTGCCAGAAGGCCAGGGGTTCCTGGATCTGGTCGAAGCTGTCCGGGTCGAGCGCCAGGATTACGATGGGGGCCTTGGCGGGCTCTCCCAGAGGGCCCCGCAGCTCGAACCGCCAGTCGTAGGTCCACAACTCGGTCCGCTCCCCCAGGTCCGACCGGTCCAGCAGCACGGCCAGCAGAATGGCCGTCAGGGTGATGACGACGGCGAGGGTCCAGCGAAGTGATCGAGTCATGACGGCGGCGGCCCGGCCTTTACGATTCCGACCCTTGCAGCTTGTCCAGCCGCTGGCGTTCCTGGTTGACGGCGGGAATGAGCCCGGCGTTCCAGTACAGCAGCAGCAGCCGCCGGGTCCAGCGCGGGTCGTCGGGGGCCTCGCGCCGCAGGTCGCGGATCAGGGACGCCGCCTCGGCGAAGTATCCGGCGTTTTCGAACTCGACGGCCAGCAGCAGCCGTTCGCCGGGCTCGGAGGCGGTCCGCCCCGCCAGTTCCGGCTGAGGCTTGATCTGCAGCTTCGCCGACTGCTGCGCCACCGTCTCTCCGGCGATCCGGGCGACCACCTCCCAGAGGTATCGCCCCGCTTCCAGATCGGGCTGGCCGTCAGGGAAGGGGAGGATGCTCTGCTCGGTTTCCACTTCCCACAGGACCTTGCCGAACTCGTCGCGGACGGCTACCTCGTAGACGGGGTCACCCGCCACCGCCTCCCAGGCGAAGGTCGGACGCGCCGAAGCCACCGCGCCGCCCAGGTACAGGGGCACCGGCGGCAGCCCGCGCGCCACCAGCCCGCCGATCCGCTCCACGCTCTCCGCCCCCAGAGCCACCTTGGGCAGGGCGCAGCGGCGCGCCGGCTTGCGCTCGGGTTCGCGTCCCTCGACCACCCGCGCGGCCTCGGCGCCCAGTTCGAGCGTCGAGGCGGCGGCCTGGGAGATCCGCTCCTCGCTCGGACAGTACAAATACGACGCTCCTCCGGCTCCGACGACGACGCGGTCGCCCACCATCAGCGAGTCTCCCAGGGCCAGAGCGCGGCTCTCACCGCCTCGATCCAGCCGGGCGTCCCCGCTCGCGCTCAAAACCATTCCGACGGCCTGGGCCCGCGCCAGGCCGGCGGAGGCCAACACCAACAGAACCATCCACAAAAGTCTTTGCTTTCCCATGTGATTCACTCCGGCCGGGCATCCTCACCGCCGCCCGGCTCTGTTCACCTCAAACCGAAAAAACTCTGAATGCGGGTCAGGAAGTTGCGCTGCACGACGCGCGGGGAGGACTTGTGAGTGGCCATCTCCGCACTGGTCTCCTCGAGTGCTTCCTTGCGCCGCGAAATCACCTGCGAGATCTGCTCGGCCACCTCGGGGTGGTCCACCAGCACCTCCCGGAAGTTGTCCTTGCGCAGCACGAAGGCCTCCACGTCCCCCTCCGCCAGAGCGGAAGCGGAGCGCGGCTCCCCCGTCAGCAAGGCCATCTCGCCGAAGAACTGCCCCGAGTCGAGCATGGCGACTTCCTGCACCGTGCCGTCCTGCTCGAGGACGATCCGGACGCGGCCGATATAGATGAAGAACATCGAGTCGCCGGCTTCTCCCTGGCGGATGATCGGTTCGCCGGCCGCCAGGGTGATCCCTTCCATGCTCTCTGCGATGCGCTCTTTGACCTCCGGTTGCAGGCCCGCGAACAGGTCCACCTTCTCCACGAACCCGCGGCGGGGGTCGACGATCCGCTCGCGGTCTTCCTGGCGCCTTTCGGTGACCCGCACGTCGCGGATGTTGTGGGCCGGGCGCAGGCCGGCGCGCTTGAGCCGGTAGTAGAGCAGCGTGACGAACTTGTCCGTGATCGGCTCGCTGCGCCCGAAGTCGTTGACCCAGAAGCGGCAGCGGTATTCGATCCCGTCCTCTTCGTACTCGTTGGTCAGCACGTCCGGCTTGGGGCTGTTCAGGATGTCCGGGGTGTCCAGCGCCGCCGCCACCACCACCTCCTTGAACTGGTTGGGAGGCACCGAGTAGGGCATGACGATGCGGCGCTCCAGGCGGATCACGGGTGAGGGCTTGGAGTAGTTGGTGATGCTGTCCTGCGAGATCACCCCGTTGGGGACGATGATGAAGTTGCCGCTCTTGGTGCGGATCTTGGTCGCCCGCCAGGTGACCTCGAGGACCTTCCCCTCCACCCGGCCTTCGCGTTTGGCCACGCTCACCCAGTCCCCCACGTGAAACGGCTTCTCGCTCTGCAGCGCCAGGCCCGAGAAGAGGTTGCCCAGGGTGTCGCGCAGGGCGAAGCCGACCACCAGCGAACTGGCCACGCCCAGGGCCAGCAGCTGTTCGTGGGCCACCGCCAGCCCCACCGCCAGGAATCCGCCCAGCACCAGCGCGTCCTGGATGATGCGCGGCCAGCGCTCGGACACCCCCTGGCCGCGCAGCGGGTTCAGCGACACGGCCACGATGGCGATGACGAAGGAAAAGCCGGCCAGCAGGCTGACCAGTTTGTCCTGCAGGCTCCGGCTCTCGAAGGCGTAATGCCCCAGCCAGGCGAAGGCCGTGGCCAGCAGGGCGAAAATCAGGCTGTAGAGCAACCGCCGTTTGACGTAGCGGTTGGAGCTGATCCCCGCCAGCAGCACGGCGAGCACCGCCAGGGCGATCGGGCCGTAGAAGATCAAGTCGATCAAATGCCTACCCCAGGTTGCCCGCCTGCTTGAAGGCCGCCAGTTCGGCCGCCGTCACTTCCACTTTCACCGGGTTCGGGTTCTTGGCGCCGCCCGCCTTCTCTTTGGCCTCGGCGCCCACTCCCCGGCCGGCACCGGTTCCGGTCACCTCGGCGCGCTGCTCCTTCTCGCCGGAACCCAGGGGATTGGAGAGCTTGCCCAGAAAGCCGCCACGCTTCTTTTTCTTGGGCTCGTCTTTTTCTTTCTTCCCGCTGGACGCAACCCCGCGCGCGCCCGCCACCGCAGCCTCCTCGGCGGCCGACTCGACGAACTCGTACTGCACGTTCTTCTGCAGGCGCTCCGGCAGCCGCAACGAAGCGCTCTCGGCCAGGCCCTCCTTCTCGATCTGATTGGCCAGCTTCTTGAGCCGCTCGTCCGTCTCCGGGTGAGAGGCGAAGAGACCGGATTTCGAATCGGAGCCTTCGTTGACCGATTTGAGGACCTCCAAGAAGCGGCTCAGGCCGTAAGGGTCGTAGCGCAGGCCGGCCGCCAGCCGCACGCCCACGGCATCCGACTCCAGCTCTTCCTTGCGCCCGAAACCGGCCAGAATGCCCTCGGTGAGCTTGCCGGCCAGCTGGTCCATGACCAGGCCGTTGCCGCGCAGGGTCTCGCCCTCGGCGATCTCCAGCCCGCGCGCCTTCTTGATCCCCTCCAGGGTGTGCTTCTCGGTCACGTGAGCAATCTCGTGTCCCAGCACCCCCGCCAGTTCGGCCTCGTCTTCGAAAGAGGCGAGAGCCCCGCGGGTCACGTGGATGAACCCGCCGGGAGCGGCAAAGGCGTTGATGGTGTCCGAGTCGAGGATCATGAACTGGTAAGGCAGATGGGGGCGGCTGCTTTCCCGGGCCAGCACCAGGCCCACCAGGGTGACGTAGCGCGTCGCCGCCGGGTCCTGCACCACTCCGAAATGGCTCCGGATGTTGGCGCTGACCGCCTCGCCCAGGGCGATCTCGTCCTCCTCGGAGATGCTCATCTCCGAGACCTTCTGGGCCGTGTCGAGCGCTTTCTTGAGTTTGCCCAGACCGAACTGCGCGTACGAAGCGGTCTGGACCAGGGAACAACACACGATCAGGATGGTTGCCAAACGCATGGGGTAAAAATCCTCCTCCGAGCTGGAATGCCATTGTAGCGAAAATCCGTCCGCCGGGCATTCCCCGTTGTCTACAATGCTCGCATGGGGTTGCCCTCCGTGCGCTCGAGTTTGGCCTTCGCCGCCTTGACGGCGCTCGCACTGGCGGTTGCCGGGGCCCTGTGGGCCTTGGCGCCGCTGGAGTTCTTTCAGCGGCTGGAGCAGCGGACCGTCGACGTGCGCTTCCGCAACCTTCCGGCCGAAGCGCAGACACCTTCGCGCGAGATCGTGGTCGTGGAAATCGACGAAGCCTCGATCGCCCTCCTCGAGCCCGTCTTCGGCCGCTGGCCGTGGCCGCGGGAAGCCCATGCGGTCTTCCTGGACTACATGAGGGAGGCCGGGGCCCGTCTGGTCGTCTTCGACATCCAGTTCCGCGAACGCGACCTGCAGAACCCGGACCTGGACCAGTTCTTCGTCGAGGCCACCGAGGAGTTCGGCCGGGTCATCCACGTCCTGGCGCCCCTCACTCAGACAACGATCGCGGAGCTGCCTTCCGAACTGGTGCGTGACTTTTCCATCCCCGCGGCCGGCCGCTTCCCAACTTTTTCCGTGCTCGCGGCTCCCTACGATGGCCTCTGGCAGGCTGCCCGCGCCCTGGGTCACGTCGCCATCGCCCTGGATCCGGACGGGGCCATGCGGCGGCACTTCCTGATGATCCAGCACTCGGACCGGCTCTATCCGTCACTGGCGCTGGCGGCCGCTCTGGAGCTGGAAGGGGTGGAACTGAGCGAATTGGAAGTCGGGGACCGCGAAGTCCGGGCGGGCCGCCTCTCCATCCCCCTGGACGATGGGTGGCGCCTGCCCATCTGGTACAACGGCGGGACCGGCTCCTACTCCCCCCGCTGGGAGGCCCAGGGACAGCAGCAGCAGGGGTACGACTACGGCCACGTCCTGTACAGCCTGCAGCAAATCCAGGAGGGAGAGGCTCCCGTCCTCGACCCGGCCGTTTTCGAAGGAAAGACCGTGCTGGTGGGGCTGACCGGGGAGGGACTGCACGATGTCTTCACCACCCCCTACAGCGGAGCGGCGGACGAGAGCGGAGCCGGGCTGGGCAAGATGCCGGGAGTGGAGATCAACGCCCACGTCCTGGACAGCATCCTGCACGGCCGCTTCCTGCAGACGCCGCCGGGCTGGGTGAGCGTCCTGCTGATGGCGGTGCTGGCGGGCGGCGTGTTGGCGCCAATCCTCTGGATGCGGCTCTGGCTGGCGGGCCTGTTCGCCGTCACCGGCCTGGCGGCCTACCTGCTGCTGGCGCAGGCGGCTTTCGCCCGTCAGCTGCAGTTGCCGGTCGTCCTCGTGGTCCTCGGCTGGCTGGCCGCGCTGGTGCTGGGTCTGAGCTACCAGTACCTGCTGGAGGGTCGGGCCAAGAAACAGGTCAAGGAAACCTTTTCCCGTTTCGTGTCCCGCGACGTCTACCAGAAGCTGATGGACGACCCCTCTTCCGCGGAGCTGGGGGGGCGCCGCACCAACGTGACGGTGCTCTTTTCGGACCTGCGCGGGTTCACCTCGATGTCGGAGGGCCGCCAGCCCGAGGAAATCGTCAGCCAGCTGAACGAGTACTTCTCGGCCATGGTGGAGATCGTCTTCGCCTGCAAGGGTACGGTGGACAAGTTCGTGGGGGACATGATCATGGCGCTGTTCAACACTCCCCTGGCAGACCCGCACCACGCCGATCACGCGGTCCAGTGCGCCATCCGCATGAACCGCGAGCTGGATCGGCTCAACGAGAGGTGGCGCGCCGAGGGAAAGCCGGAACTGGCGCAGGGAATCGGCCTGAACAGCGGCGAGATGGTGGCCGGCGTGGTGGGCGCGCAGACGGTGCGCAGCTACACCGTGATCGGCGACAACGTCAACCTGGGAGCGCGGCTGGAGTCGCTCTGCAAGCAGTATTCGGCGGAGATCATCATCAGCGAGTTCACTCTGGCCCTGCTGCGGCAGGAATACCCGATGCAGGAGCTGGGGGAGGTGCTGGTCAAGGGGAAGTCCAAGCCGGTGAAGATTTACCGGGTGTTTTACGAGGAGGGTGCGGAGTCGCGCG
>JBFGHG010000191.1:0-6195 GCA_041578395.1 Acidobacteriota bacterium | reverse complement strand
GGTCGCGGTCGGATTCGCCGACCTGGAAGAGCAGATCCCGATGACCCCCGACACCCGGATGCCCGCCGGCAGCGTGGGCAAGACCTTCGTGGCGGCCACCGCCATCGCGCTGTGGCAGGAGGGGAAGCTGGGGCTGGACGACAAGGTGAGCCGCTGGCTGGGCGAGCACGAGTGGTTCGAGCGGGTCCCCAACGCCGAGGACCTCACCGTCCGCCATCTTTTGCGGCACCGCGGCGGACTGCCGGACCACGTCTACTTCCCGGAGTTCCATCAGGCGATCCTGGGAGTGCGTGACCCCGACTTCTACCTCCGGCCTGCCCAGCTGATGGCCTTCGTCTTCGACAAGGAGCCGCTGTTTCCGGCCGGCGAGGACTTCTCCTATGCCGACACCGGCTACATCCTGCTGGGCATGGTGATCGAGAAGGCAGGGGGAAAGCCCTACTACCAGCAGCTGCGCGAGCGCTTCCTCGACCCGCTGGGATTCGAGCGCACGCTGCCCGCTGACCGGCGCGAGCTGCCGGAGGTGGCGGCGGGCTACCTGGACCGCGACCCGCTCGGCCTTCCCTTCACCAAGACGATGCGCCAGGGGAGCCTGATGATCCATCCGCTGAACGAGTGGACGGGAGGCGGGCTGGTCTCGACCTCCTTGGAACTGGCCCGTTGGGCCAAGGCTCTGTACGAAGGCAAAGCGCTTCCCAAACCGTACCTGGACGAACTGCTGGCGTGTCCCGGGAAGGGAGACTCCTGCTACGGGCTCGGGGTCTTCGTGGAGCAGGGCCCGGAAGGCCCTGCCTATGGCCACCCCGGCTGGTTCCCCGGCTACATCACCCGGATGACCTACCTGGACGATCACGACATGGCGGTGGCGCTGCAGGTGAACGTCGACCACCAGCAGCAGACGCGGGCGTACCTGGCGCGAATCGTCGATCTGCTGGCGCCGCAGTAGTGCCGGAGCACCTCATGATGTTCAAAGCAATCGACGTCTGGAAACGACTCGGAAAAGGACGCCTGGTCCGGTATCGCTGCTTCCAGGTGCTTCCCGGCGGAGGCTACTGCGTCCAGAGCGCCGACTTCTACGACGCCGGGCAGGCGGAAGAGGCGGCGGCCGAACACGAGAGGCAGTTCCTGGAACTGCTGCGGGAGCAGGCCCCCGATGCGCGGTCCTCCACCTACGACACCCTGGAGGAAGCGATCGCCGCCCACGAAGGCGAGTTCGGGCCGGAGTGAGCGCCCGCAGACCCCGGGCAGACGAAATCTACTCGGCCCGGGGGCCGTCCTGGGCCATCTCGGCCAGAGTCTCCCCCACCTCCGCAATCGTCGCCTCGATATCTGCCGCGCTGTGGGCCGCCGACACGAAACCCGCCTCGAACTGCGAGGGGGCCATGTAGACGCCCCGCTCCAGCAGGCCGGTGAAGTAGCGGCTGTAGCGCTCCGTGTCCGACTGCTTGGCGGACGCGAAGGCAGTCACGGGATTCTCGTTGAAAAAGGCCGTGAACATCGATCCGCACTGCTGCACCTGCAGCGGAATGCCGTGTCTGCAGGCCTGCTCGAGGACCCCCTCGCCCAGCAGGCGCGTCTTCTCCTCTAGCGCGGCATAGGGGTCGTCCCGCTCCAGGATCTCCAGCGTCTTCAACCCGGCCGTGACCGCCAGCGGATTGCCCGAGAGCGTCCCCGCCTGGTAGACGGGGCCCGCCGGCGCCACCAAATCCATGATCTCCGCCTTGCCCCCGTAGGCCCCGATGGGCAGCCCGCCTCCCACGATCTTGCCAAGGCAGGTCAGCGGCGCTTTCAAACCGAAGCGCTCCTGCGCCCCGCCGGCGGCCACGCGAAAGCCGGTCATCACCTCGTCGAAGATCACGATGGCGCCGTGCTCGTCGCCCAGTCGCAGCAGACCCTCCAGGTACTCCCGCGGCGGGACCACGACGCCCATGTTGCCCGTCACCGGCTCCAGGATCACGGCCGCGATCTTCTCCGGATGGCGTTCGAAAGCCTGTCGCACCGCCTCGAGGTCCCCAAACGGCAGCGTCAGCGTGTGCTCGGTGAAGGCGGCCGGCACGCCGGGGCTGTCGGGCAGACCCAACGTGGCGACGCCGGAACCCGCCTGCACCAGCAGGCTGTCGGCGTGGCCGTGGTAGCAGCCGTCGAACTTGACGATCAGCGAGCGCCCGGTGGCGGCCCGGGCCAGGCGGATGGCGCTCATCGTCGCCTCGGTGCCGGAGTTGACCAGCCTCACCTTCTCGATGGAGGGGAAGAAGTCCCGGATCTTCTCCGCCAGCCGCACCTCGAGTTCGGTGGGGGCGCCGTAGCTGGTGCCGTGGCCCGCCGCCTCGCGGATGGCTTCGACCACCTCGTGATGAGCGTGCCCCAGGATCATCGGCCCCCAGGACCCGACGTAGTCGATGTAGATCGTGCCGTCGCAGTCGTGCACGCGGCTGCCTTCCGCCCAGGCGATGAAACGGGGCGATCCGCCCACCGCCTTGAAGGCCCGAACGGGGCTGTTGACCCCTCCCGGGATCACCGCGCGCGCCCGCTCCATCAGTTCCCTGCTCTTCTCGACTCCGTTGACTCTCAGCTGGCTCATTCCCATTCTCCGCTTCGGATCGCGCGCGCCGCCTCGCGGGCGAAGTAAGTCAGGACGATGTCGGCCCCGGCCCGGCGGATGCCCAGCAGGCTCTCGCGCACGGCCGCCTGGCGGTCCAGCCAGCCGTTGGCGAAAGCGGCGCACAGCGCCGAGTACTCCCCGCTGACCTGATAGGCCGCCAGCGGCACTTCGACCATCTGGCGGGCCGCCGCGATCACGTCCAGATACGGCATGGCCGGCTTGACCATCACCATGTCGGCGCCCTCCTCCACGTCCAGCAGGATCTCCCGGAGCGCCTCCCGGACGTTGGGCGGGTCCATCTGGTAGCTGCGGCGGTCGCCGAACTGGGGGGCCGATTCCGCCGCGTCGCGAAAAGGGCCGTAAAACGCCGAGGCGTACTTGGCCGCATACGAGAGAATCGCCACCTCGAACAGGCCCTCCTCGTCCAGCCGCTCCCGGATGCAGCGCACGCGGCCGTCCATCATGTCCGAGGGCGCCACCACCTGCGCGCCGGCCCGGGCGTAGGCCAGGGCGGTCTCGGCCAGCAGCTCCAGCGAGGCGTCGTTGTCCACGACCGCTTCCCCTCCGGGGCCTTCGCTGACCATCCCGCAGTGGCCGTGGTCGGTGTACTCGCACAGGCAGACGTCGGCCATCAGCAGCATCTCCGGCAGCGCCTTGCGAACCTCCTCGAGGGCCCGGCAGACGATGCCGTCCGGCGCGTAGGCCTGGCTGGCGCGGCCGTCCTTTTGCGACGCCTCGGGGATCCCGAACAGGATGGCGGCCTGCACCGAGTCCTCGCGGGCCGCCGCGAGTTCCTCCACCAGCGTGTCGACCGACCAGCGGAACTGCCCGGGCATGGACGGGATCTCGCGGCGCACACCCCGTCCTTCCTGGACGAACACGGGGTAGACCAGCTGCTCGGGCGCCAGCCGCGTCTCGCGCACCAGCCGGCGCATCGCGAGACTGGAACGCAGCCGGCGCGGCCGGTAGTACGGTCTGGTGAACATTCGAGTATTCTATCCCGTGGGGTTGGTCTGTGGGATTGGCGGTGGAGGGATTCGAACCCCCGACACAGCGGATATGAGCCGCTTGCTCTAACCCCTGAGCTACACCGCCGCCGGCAAAGCCCCGATGATACCCGATGGCCTCGAGGCTTGGCAATCGAGCCCGGCCCCCCCGGAGGCGCTTCGACGATGCACTCACTGGAACACCGGGTCGCCGCCTTCATCCGGGACGAGGAACTGCTCGAACCGGGGGGGCGGGTGCTGGTGGCCGTCTCGGGAGGACCCGACTCGGTCGGCCTGCTGCGGCTGCTGATCGCCCTCCGGGATTGGCGCCTGGAGATCCGGGCCGGCCACGTCAACCACGCCGTGCGCGGCGTCCAGGCCGACCGGGACGAGGAGTTCGTGCACCGGCTCTGCGCCGGCCTGGAGGTCCCCCTCGAAACGCACCGATTGCAGCCTCCGGGCGCCCGGTCCGGCAACCTCGAGGCCCGCCTGCGGCACGAACGCTACCGCTTCCTTCTAAAGGAGGCGCGGCGCCACGACTCCGTGCTGGCGACCGGTCACACGCTGGACGACCAGGCCGAGACTCTCCTGCTGCACGCGGCCCGCGGCGCCGGTCTGCGCGGACTGGGCGGCATCCGGCCCCGCAGCCGCCGTTCAGGCGTGCGCGTAGTTCGCCCGCTGGGGGGCTGCACGCGCCGCCAGGTGCTGGCCTACCTGGACGAGATCGGCCAGACGTTTTGCCGCGACGCCAGCAACCTGGACCTGGAGCGGGACCGCAACTGGGTCCGCCACGAACTGATCCCCCTCATCGAGCAGCGCTTGAATCCCCGCCTGAACGAGGCCCTGGGCCGCACCGCGGCGCTCGTGCGGGAGGTGGAGCAGGACCTGCGGCGGCGCGCCCGAAAAGCGTACCGGGCGGCCCTGGGCCACGACGCCGGACCCGGAATCCTGCTGGACGTCCCGACTCTGCGGCGGCTTTCCCCGGTCCTGCGCCGCCAGGTCCTCCTCGAGGCGCTGGAGGCGGTCCGGGGCGATCGCAGGAGGTTGGAGCTGGTGCACGTCCAGGACGTCATGGAGCTGCTCGAACGGCCCAGCGGACGTCCGCGCTCGCTGCCCGGCTGCCGGGTTCGGCGCGAATACGACCGGCTTCGGCTCTGGACGGAGCCTGAAGTGCCGGAATTTTGCTACGAATTGAGCGTTCCGGGCCGGATTTTCGTAAAAGAAGTAGGCCGCAGCGTGAGCGTGCGGCGGACGACGGCCAGGCGGGCCAACCGGAGCGTTCGCCTCGAGGCGCGCGCAGACCGGTTCCAGGTCCGCAATCGCCGGCCGGGAGACCGGATCCTCCTGGAGGGCCGGCGCCGGCCGCTGAAACAGCTCTTCGAGCGCCAGCGGGTGGCCCTGGGCGAACGGGACCGCCTGCTGGTGATCGAACCGCGCGGCGAGGTGGCCTTCGTGGAGCGGCTCGGCGTCGCGGACGGCTTTCGCGCCCGGCCGAACGCCGGCCAGATCGTGGAGTTGAGTATCGACGAGTGAAACTTTCAGGCCCGATTCGGGTCTTCAAAGAAGGACCGGGGCTCCCCGCGGGGTTGCCCGGTTTGCGACTGCGAGGCCTCTCGAGCATCCGTATCTGATGGCGGTTTTTGGCCGTTTCAACTATAATCGGGGGGCGAGCATCTAGTAAAGACGGAGGAAGACCGATTTGAATACGACCGCGAAAAACATCTTCCTGATGGTTGTCATCATCGTGGCGGTCATTGCGCTGTTTCAGTTCCTGAGTTCCGTCAACAGCGGGTCGGTGGACGATCTGAGCTACTCGGCCCTCACCACATACATTGCGGACAAGCGGATCGACTCGATCCTGATCAACCAGTCGGGCAACGTGGAGGGCAAGTACCGGCGCTCGAATTCCGAGCCGGCCCGGAGCTTCAAGGCCGAGATTCCGAAGGACGCGATCCTCTTCGTGGCCGACACGCTCACCGAGCAGCGGGTCAACGTCGAGTTCGACACGGACGAGCCCAACGACCTGCTCTACATGCTGTTCACGTCCGCCTTTCCGATTCTGCTCTTCGTGGGGTTCTGGATCTTCCTGATGCGGCAGATGCAGGCGGGGGGCAACCGGGCCCTCTCCTTCGGCAAGAGCCGCGCCAAGCTCTCCACAAATCAGCAGAAGAAGGTCACCTTCAAGGACGTGGCGGGAGTCGAGGAAGCCAAGGAAGAGCTGCAGGAGATCGTCGAGTTCCTGAAAGAGCCGCAGAAGTTCCAGAAGCTGGGCGGCCGCATCCCCAAGGGGGTGCTGCTGATGGGTCCGCCGGGCACGGGTAAGACCCTGCTGGCGCGGGCCATCGCCGGAGAGGCCAACGTCCCCTTCTTCAGCATCAGCGGCTCGGACTTCGTGGAGATGTTCGTCGGAGTCGGGGCCAGCCGCGTCCGCGACCTGTTCGAGCAGGGCAAGAAGAACGCCCCCTGCATCATCTTCATCGACGAAATCGACGCCGTGGGACGCCATCGCGGCGCGGGTCTCGGCGGCGGCAACGACGAACGCGAACAAACGTTGAACCAGTTGCTGGTCGAAATGGACGGCTTCGAGGCCAACGAAGGCGTGATCCT
>JBFGHG010000190.1:0-6200 GCA_041578395.1 Acidobacteriota bacterium | reverse complement strand
CGCCGGCGGTCTGCGGCTGCTCGGTCTCGGGGATCAGGATCTTGGCCATCATCAGGGAGGCGGGCGCAGCCATCACGCTGGCCGTGATGAGATACTCCGCGCGGATGCCCAGGCCGATGTAACCCCCCAGGATGGCGCCCGAAACTGTCGCCATGCCGCCCGTCATCAGGGCCATCAACTCGGAGTAGGTCATCTTGGGGATGTAGGGGGCGATGATGATGGGGGCTTCGGTCTGACCCATGAAGACGTTGGCGGCGGCCGCCAGCGACTCGGCGCCGCTCACCCCCATGAAGCGCTTCATGAGCTTGGCCATGGCCAGCACGATCACCTGCATCACCCCCAGGTAGTAGAGGCAGCTGAAGAAGCTGGCGATGAAGATGACGATCGGCAGCACTTTGAAGGCGAAGATGAATTCGGTGTCGTCGTGCACCAGCCAGTCGAAGACGAACTCGCCGCCGAAGTCGGCGAACCCGATGAGCGCCGTCACGCCGGCCGCCACGGTCTGCAGCACCTGCCGCCCCACTCCGATGTTGAGCACCAGGATGCCGAAGATCAGCTGCAGCGTGATGCCCCAGCCGACGATCCTCCACTGGATGGCCTGCCGGTTGCTGGAGGCCAGGTAGGCGACTCCGAAGATGGCGGCGATCCCGACCAGTCCGATCAGTCTGTCCACTATTGCTCAATCACCTCGTGAATCAGTGCGGGCCGGGCCGCCTCCCCTTCTTCGACCTGAAAGGCCCGTCCCAGCAGTGGACGAGCTTCTCCGAGCCGGGCTTCGTCGTCGTAGTGGACCGTCACCAGCGGTTCCCGGTAGGCCACTTCGTCGCCCACCTTCTTGTGCAGCGTCAGGCCCACCGCGTGGTTGACGGTGTCCACAGCGGTGCGCCGTCCCGCCCCCAGCAGCAGCGCCGCCCGTCCCAGCTGATCGGCACGGGCCCGCACCAGCCGGCCGGCGGCCGGGGAAGTATACTCGAAGCGGTGTCGGGCGCGCACCAGCCGGCCCGGGTCGTCCACGATCCGGGGGTCTCCACCCTGGGCCTCCACCAGGCGCTCGAACTTCTCGAGGGCGCCTCCCGCGTCGAGCTTCTCCACGGCCAGGCGGCAGGCCGCGTCCAGGTCGTGGTCGGGCCGGGCGCAATGGACCATCCAGGCCGCCAGTTCGATACAGAGCCTGCGCGTGTCGGAGGGGCCTTCACCCCGCAGCACCTCCAGCGCCTCTTCCACTTCCAGCGCGTTGCCCACCCGGTTGCCCAGGGGCTGGGACATCCCGGTGATCAGGGCGACGGTCTTCATCCCGAGCAGATGGCCCGTCGAGACCAGCTCGTTTGCCAGCTGGCGGGCCGCGGCCACGTCGGGCATGAAGGCTCCGGCGCCAGCCTTGACGTCCAGCACCAGCGCGGAGATCCCCTCGGCGGCCTTCTTGGAGAGGATGCTGGCCACGATCAGCGGGATGCTCTCCACGGTGGCGGTCACGTCGCGCAGGGCGTAGAAGTGCTTGTCCCCGGGTGCCAGCCGGTCCGTGGCCCCGATCAGGGCCAACCCGTGGCGGGCCACGGCGTCGCGGAAGTCGTCCAGGGGCAGGTCGGTGCGAAGGCCGGGGATCGACTCCAGCTTGTCCAGCGTCCCGCCCGTGTGGCCGAGGCCGCGGCCGGAGATCATGGGGACGGCGCAGCCGCAGGCGGCCGCCAGGGGCGCCACCACCAGCGAGGTCTTGTCGCCGACGCCGCCGGTGGAGTGCTTGTCGACCAGGGGCAGATCCAGGCCGGGATAGTCCATCACCACCCCCGACTCCACGAAGGAGCGGGTCAGGGCCCGGGTCTCGTCGCCGTCCAGGCCGCGCACGAAGGCGGCCATCAGCCAGGCGGAGATCTGGTAGTCGGGCACCCGGCCGGCCACCGCGCCCTGCACCAGGAAGTCGATCTCTTCCGGCGTGTTGGCCTCTCCGTCCCGCTTCTTGCGGATGATCTCGGCTGCGGTCATTGGAATGATGAATTGTGAATGGTCAACGAGGAATTGTCGAACGGGAAAGCCAGGAAAGCCCCGACGGGAACGGGCATAATGGCGGCAGCGCGGGTGGAGAACAGGAAGCGGGGGTGCACGCGACATGGACAACGAGTTGATTGCGAAGAATCTCGAGGCGGTGGAGAATCACTTTCACAGCGAGGCGCTCGAGGAGGTGGAGACGGCGCTCGAGACCTTTACCGACGACGTCGTCTGGGAAGCGCCGGCTCCCAACGGGCTGAACCGGTCCTTCGTGGGAAAGGAAGCGGCCGGCGAGAACTACCGGCGGCTCTTCGCCTCCATGCGCGACGTGAAGTTCCAGTTGCTGCAGCGCTTCGCCACCGAGGACCGGGTGGTGGACGACAGCATCGTCACCTTCGAGGTGGCCGAGGACGGGTACTGGCACTTCCCGCTGGGGAGCAAGGTGGAAATGCGGCTGGTCCACATCTTCGAGATGCGGGACGGGAAGATCGCCCGTGAGATCGTCTTCGACATGGGACGGGCAACGTAGGCCGCAGAGCGGGAGGAATCATGTTGGCACTGCGGGTCGCCGCTGGCGGCCTCCTCTTTCTATCGTTGAGTCACGGCGGGTTCGCCCTGTTGCAGCCGGAGCCGCCGGAGTCGATTCCCCGGATCGACGTTCACGCCCACTACCGGCACCCGCGCACCTTCCTGCAGCCGCTGCTCGAGAGCTGGAACATGCGGGCCGTGCTGGTGGACGTCGCCCTGCCGGACGTGGCGGCGCGCCAGCAGAGGTGGGAAGCGATCCGGGCCCACCGGGCCGCGCTGCCGGACCTGTTCGAGCTGGGCAGTTCGCTGGAGCCGTCGCGCATCGACGACCCGGAGTTCGCCAGATCGACGATCGCGCGGCTGGAGACCGAGATCGAGCAGGGAGCCGTGCTGGTGAAGGTGTGGAAGGACACCGGGATGGTCGTCCGCGACGCTGGTGGCCGGTGGGTGCAGGTGGACGATTCCCGGCTGCAGCCGATCTGGGACTACCTGGCGGAGGCCGGAATTCCGGTGCTGGCCCACATCGGCGAGCCGCTGCAGGCCTGGCGGCCCCTGGAAGAGGACAACCCGCACTACGACTACTACAGCCGCAACCCGCAGTATCACGCCTACCAGCACCCGGAGATCCCGCGCTGGGAGACCATCATGGCGGCGCGCGACCGCTGGCTGGCCCGCAACCCCCGCCTGACGGTCATCGGCGCGCACCTGGGGAGCATGGCCCACGACGTCGATCTGGTCGCCGAGCGGCTGGAGGCGTATCCCAACTTCTCCGTCGAAACCGCGGCCCGCTTCGGTGACCTGACCCGCCAGGAGAGCGGAAAGGTCCGCCGTTTCTTTCATCGCTACCAGGACCGCGTCCTGTACGGCACGGACCTGTCCACGCGCCGGCCCGAAGCCGAACTGTCGCCCGCAGAGCTGGCTGCGGAGCGGGAGCGCATGGAGAAGACCTTCCGGCTGGACTGGCAATACCTGAGCGGCCGGGGTCCGATGCGATTCGAGCGCGGGACGTTCGCGGTCGACACCGAGTGCCTGGAGCTTCCGCCGGAGGTCCTGCGCAAGTTTTACGCCGGCAACGCCGCCCGGCTGCTGGGACTGTAGAGAGATGAAGCCCGCTTCCCCTTCGACTCCCGTCCCGATCGCGCCCCCTGGACCGAGGCTGGTGTCGCTGGACTTCTTCCGGGGCCTGACCATGTTCCTGCTGGTGGCCGAGGGCGCGGGGGTCTATGTGGCGCTGGGCGGGGCCGTGTCCGAGCAGAGTGCGGCCGGCTGGCTGCTGGCGCAGTTTCATCACCACCCCTGGAACGGCCTGCGCTTCTGGGACCTGGTGCAGCCCTTCTTCATGTTCATCGTCGGGGTGGCCATGTGGTTCTCGGTGAACAAGCGGCTGGCCGGCGGGGATTCCTGGGGGCGGGTCTTCGCCCACATGGCCCGGCGATGCGCCATTCTGCTGGCGCTGGGAGTGATGCTTCACATCGGCTACAGCGGCCGGCTGGTCTGGGAGCTGTGGAACGTCCTGTCCCAGCTCTCCTTCACCATTCTGGTGGCCTTTCTGATCATGTTCCGGCCGGTGCGCGAGCAGATCGGGATTTCGCTGGGGCTGCTGCTGACCACCGAACTGCTGTTCCGCTTCGCCGGCATCCCCGGTTTCGATCAGCCGTTCGTGAAGGACCACAACTTCGGTTCGTTCATGGACCTGGTGCTGATGGGAAAGCTGAACGCGGGCGGCGGGTGGGTGGCGATCAACTGCGTCCCCACCGCGGCGCACACCATCTGGGGAGTCCTGGCCGGCCGCCTGCTGGCGGGGGAACGGGATCCCTCGGAGAAGATCCGGATCCTGCTGCTGGCCGGAGCGGCGGGGCTGGCCGTCGGCTACGGGCTGGACTGGAGCGGGGTCACGCCGATCATCAAGCGGATCTGCACCAGTTCCTTCGTGATCGTCTCGGGCGGCTGGTGCCTGCTGACGCTGGCGCTCTCCTACGCGGTGATCGACCTGCGCGGCTTTCGGCGCGGCACGCTGCCGCTGATCGTGGTGGGCATGAATCCGATCTTCATCTACGTCTTCATGGAGACGGCCGGCAAGCAGTGGTTCCGCGACTTCGTCGCGATCTTCGTGGAGGGGGCGCTCGGTGCGCTGGGGGTGGCCGGGGCCGCCGCGGCAGTGGTGAGTTCGCTCGTGGTGCTGGCGCTGGCCTGGTATCTCTGCTGGTGGCTCTACCGGCGGGCGGTCTTCATCAAGATTTGAGGCGAGTGGGACGTGGGCAGGACGCTCCTTTTTCGGAGCGTCCCACTCGAAAATCAGCTCCGGGACCGGCTCTTCTTGCGTGCCCGCTTGCGCGCCAGCGCCTGCTTGAGGCGCTTTTTCTCGCCCGGCTTCAGATAGAAGGAGTGTTTCTTGGCGTCTTTGATGATGTCTTCCTGCTGTACTTTCCGCTTGAAGCGCCGCAGGGCGCTCTCCAGAGACTCACCATCCTGTACCCAGACCGTCGCCATTCGAAATCACCTCCTTCCCTTGCCTTTTTCCGGGCTTACCCGCCCGAAGCAAACTCGCAGTATAACCGATCGGCCGTGGCACGGGTTTCTCTGCCCGTGATTCCGGGAAGGAGCCCGCCTGCGCGACCCCATTTAGTCTACTGCGTCAGCGACTCCAGGAACCGGTCCAGCTCTTGGTGCGCCTGCGGGGGCAGATCGCTGGACAGTTCCTCGTCGCCGAAGATCCCGCGCAGGATCGTCAGCAGCGCCCCCCGAACCTGGCTGGAACGGGCGGCAGGGACCGGGAACAGCAGCAGGCTGGAGTTCTTGCGGCTCTGCGCCGTGCTGCTTCGCGAGAGCTCCTCCAGGCGACCCACCGCGGCCCCCACGTCCTCTTTTGCGAGCAGCTCCTCCAGATCGTGGTTCTGGCGGTAGCAGTTGAGGATGAACAGGAAGGAGGGATAGATCTGCCCGTAGTCGTTGAGCAGCTCCCAGCGCCGATCGGTCTCGTCTTCGGACGAACCCGCGGCGCGCCGGCGCCTCCACAGCAGCAGCAGGAGGAAGATCAGCAGCAGGGCCAGTCCGCCCAGCAGGAACGGTTGCAGCTGCGGGTCTCCCAGGTAGTCCATCAGTTGATCCATGAGCTCGACCGGTACAGGCGCTGTTTCTGTTTCAGCCGCGCCAGCAACTCCTGCTTGCGCGGGTAGTCCTCCCCGTCCAATTGGTGGGCTATCCGGAGGGCGCTGTCAAGGTCGTCGAGAAATTCGTAGCTCTCGATCAGCCCCAGCTGGGCCTGCAGACGGCAGTCGGCGCAGTCTTCGATCGACAGCACCGCCAGGAAATGAGGCAGCGAGAGCTCGTACTGCTCCTGCAGCTGCAGCATGATGCCCATGCGCAGGTCCGCCTGCTGGGTGAGGTAGTCCCGCGGCTCGCTGGCGCTGACCCGCTCCAGCGCGTCCCGCGCCTCGCCGAACCGGGAGAGCTCGAACAGGGCGCGGCCGCTGCGGTACAGGGCCTGCCTCCGCAAACCCGCGTCCACCCCCGGTCGGTTCAGGGCCTGCCAGTATTCCAGCGCCCGCGACGGGTCCTGCAGGGCCGATTCGTGGATCTCGGCCAGCATGGCGCGAGCCCGGTCCGCCAGCGGATGGGAAGGCGATTCGGACAGGATCGTCTCGAACTGGCCCACGGCCACGTCCAGATCGTACGAACTGAGGTAGTTG
>JBFGHG010000189.1:0-6243 GCA_041578395.1 Acidobacteriota bacterium | reverse complement strand
CCGGACGATCCACTGATCCTCGCCCACACGCTCTGGTTTCGAGCCGCCGGTAATCCCTTGACTCTTCCTCATGCTCGAGGCAAGCTGGCCGCACCGGGAGACCAGCGATCAAACACATACGCTTCGAGCTTCTGTTCACAGGGGCGCTCCTGTTCGGTGTCTGGGTCCTGATCGCGAGCGCCCCCCTGATTACGTCCGACACGCCCGACGGGCTGTCCAGCCTGGCCTGCGCCGGTGACGAGGCGACCTTCGGGACGGTCCTGGCCGGCTGGCAGGACGCGGGGCTGGTCGACACCGCGCGCCGCGCCCTCTACCTGGATCTCATCTTCATGTTCCCCTTCTTCGCGTTGCAGCTGCTGGCCTGTCTCTGGCTGGCGTCCCGGGTGCGGGAGGAGCTGGGCACGCCCGGGAAGTGGCTCGGCCTGCTGGGCGTGGGGGTGGGGTGGCTGCAGATCGCGGGCCTGCTGGCGGACCTGGTGGAGGACGTCGGCCTGCTGGTGCAGCTGGACGGCGACATCCGAGACGGGCTGGTCGGGCTGATCTCCTGGGCCTCCGCGGGCAAGTTCCTGGTGGGCGCAGCCGGCGCGCTCACCATCGTGCTGCTGGCCGCGGTGCTCGTCGTCCCGCTGCAGCGCCGCTTCCCCGTTCTGCAATACCTCTGGTACTGCCGCTTTCCCATTCTGTTCGCCCTGGTGCTGATCGGGCTGGGACCGTTCTCGGTGCTGGTCCTGCCGCAGCTGCTGAACAACCAGTTCGACTTGTCCGGCTGGGAGTTCGCGGCGGTGGCCTGGGTGAGCGGCCTGGGCGCCTGGACGGTCCTGCTCACGCTCAGAAACATCCTGCTGTACGCCCATCTGCGCTTCGACCACCTGCAGGGTCCCGAGGCCGTGACCGAATGGGTGCGGACCCGGCAGCCGCTGCTGGTCGCCTGGCTGGTGGGGCCCGTCCTGCTGACGGCGTTGACCGTCTCGACGCAGCCGGGGGTCGGACCGCTGCTGTGGATCCTGCTGGGGCTGGCGGCGGCCTGGCTGCTGCTGCTCGCGGCGCGGCGTCTGGGGCGCAACCGGATCTATCCCGGCTTCGAGGCGGAGATGCGTCAGACGACGGCGCTGGAGAGCCGCGCAGCCCTCGAATCGGCCGGCCGGGGCGGGTGGTTCTGCCGGCTGGGACCGGGCTACTGCGGCGCCGACGGCCGCCTGCTGCCGGGTCATTCGCGGGCCGCTCTGTTTCTGGGGCTGACCTTCCTCCTCTATCTGTTTCTCTACTTTTTCTTCGTGCCCCACGATCCGATCATCGGAGTTCCGCCCACGCTGGCCTTCGTGCTGGTGCTGATCGTGGCCGGCGCCTGGATCCTGCCGGGCGTGGCGTTCTACCTGGACCGCTTCCGCATTCCCACGGTCCTGGTGGCGGCGCTGTTCGTCTTCGTCTCGATCTTTCCTTCGGACTACTACTACCGGGTCCACCCGCGCGGGGACGGCGCGCCGCCCGTGAGTCCCGTCCAGGCCCTGGAGGCCGCCCGGCACCCCGACGGCCACCCCGTGGTGCTGGTGGCGGCCAGCGGCGGGGGTATCACGGCCTCCCTGTGGACCACCCGCGTGCTGACCGCTCTGCAGGAGAGCGTGGGCGACGATTTCATCCGCTCGGTACGGGTCATCAGCTCGGTGTCCGGCGGTTCGGCGGGGACGATCTTCTATCTCGATGCCTTCACGGAGGACGGCTTTCCGCCTCCGTCAGAGGCGGAGGAGGTCATGAAGGCCTCTTCCGAGCCGAGCCTCCCCAGCCTGGGCTGGGGCATCGCCTACCTGGACATCTGGCGGGGTTTGTTGCCGGTGCTCTACAGCGCCGGACTGCGGGATCCGCTGGAGGACCGGAGCTGGGCGTTGGAGGAGATCTGGCGCACGCGGCTGGAGTCCCCTCAGCAGCGGCTCTCGGACTGGTCTGCTGCAGTCGGCGCGGGATGGCTGCCGGCCGCCATCCTCAACACCACCATCAGCGAGACGGGCCGCCAGTACCTGTTCACGCCGCTGGCGGTGCCCGACGAGTGGAATGCCGAAAGCCTGCACCGGGAGGACGCGGACGCGGACGTCGACGTGGTGAGCGCCGCGCGCCTCTCGGCCACGTTCGCCTACGTGACTCCGATCGCCCGGGGCAAGTACGTGAACGCCGGGGAGAAGGACACCCTGCAGCATCATCTGGCCGACGGCGGCTACTACGACAACTTCGGCGTGGTGTCGCTGATCAACTGGGTGCAGACCGTCGCCCACGAAGAGCCCGAACGCCTTTCGCGGGGCGTGGTGATCGTCCTGATCCGGGCTCTGACGGTGGCGGCCCTGACGCCTCCCCGGCAGGTGAACTGGTGCTGCCAGGAGGAGTTCGAGCCGCAGCAGGGATGGGTTTACGCGACGCTGGGCCCGATCCTGACGCTGGAAGCCATCCGCACCGCCACCCAGCTGCGCCGCAACGAGCTGGAGCTGGACCTGCTCGAAAAGCGCTGGGCTGCAGAGGGCATCCCGATCCGCGTCTTCGAGTTCGACCTGACCGCGGAGGTGCCGCTCTCCTGGAAGCTGACCGAAGGGGAGAAGCAGGTCATCCGGGCGGGCTGGGACGAGCCGGACGTTCAGGGGCAGGTTCGTCGTTTGAAGTCCTGCCTTCCGAATCTCGCCGATTGCGAGTGACGATAACTCCTTTCGATGTTATCCTTGGTTTCCCCAGCTCCGGTCGGATGCCTGTACGTCATGCTTTCACAGCGCCAATGCCCTGAGTGTCTATGCGATTTTCCTTCCTATTTGCCGACTTGCCCCCATACTCACGAGTTGGACAGCGGCGTTGAGGACCAGCCATCGAGCCCACCCCCCGATGCGGGAGAACTAGGACTGCCGCCTCTTGGACTTCGAGGGTATGGCCGTGCTGCTGGCGGCCTGACCGATCGCAAAAGACTCCCCCCATCCGTATTGCTATAATCGACCTTCGGCCGGCCGGAGCCGGCCTGGAAAGGGTGCGCGAGAGTCTTGGAAAACCTGGTCGGTCTGCTCTTCTTCTTCCTCTTTGCCGCCGGCACCGCCGGCCTGATGATCGGGCTGCATCACTGGCTGGGGCCGAAGCGGTCGGGGAAGGTGCACGACATGCCCTTCGAGTGCGGGCTGCCGCCGCACGAGATCGTCCGCGGCAAGCTGACCGTCAAGTTCTTCATGGTGGCCCTGCTCTTCATCCTTTTCGACATCGAGCTGATCTTCCTGATCCCCTGGGCGATCCTGTACCGGGAGCTGGGGGTCTTCGGGTTCGTGGAGATGTTCGTCTTTCTGCTGGCCGTGCTGGCCGGCCTCTACTATTCGATCCGGCGGGGAGCCTTGGAATGGAACTAGGAGATTTCACGGGCAGCGAAGGGACCGGGTTCTTCTCCACCCGGCTGGACAAGGCCGTCGGATGGGCCCGCAAGTTCTCGATCTTCCAGTACCCCTTCGTGACCGCCTGCTGCGGCATGGAGTACATGGCCACCGCCTGCGCCCACTACGACATCGACCGCTTCGGCGCCGGGCTGCCGCGCTTCTCGCCGCGCCAGGCGGACGTCCTCTTCGTGGTGGGGACGATCAGCCAGAAGATGGGGCCGGTGCTGCGCACCATTTACGACCAGATGTGCGCTCCCAAGTGGGTGGTGGCCTTCGGGGTCTGCACCTGCACCGGGGGCTTTTACGACAACTACGCCGTGATCCGCGGAATCGACCACGTCCTGCCCGTGGACGTCTACATCCCGGGCTGCCCGCCCCGGCCGGAGACGGTCATTCAGGGCCTGATGATGCTGCAGGAAAAGATCCAGAACGAGAAACAGGAGCTCTGAAGGCGCGGGTATGACCGACAGCAAAGTACTCGAGAAAATCCGGGAGCGCTTCGGCGACGAGGTGATCGACACCCACAGCGAGCTGGGTCAGGACACCGCCATCGTCTCCAGGTCGGCGATCCTGGAGCTGGCGCGCTTCCTGCGCGACGACCCGGAGCTGCGCTTCAACTACCTGATGGACCTGACGGTGGTCGATTACCACAAACGCAAGCCGCGTTTCGAGGTGGTCTACCACTTCCTCTCCCTTGCCAACCGCTTCCGGCTGCGCGTCAAGGTGCCCGTTGCGGGCGCCGAGCCGGAAGTCGACTCCCTGACCCCCGTCTGGCCGGTGGCCAACTGGTACGAGCGCGAGGCCTGGGACATGTTCGGAGTCAAGTTCGCCGGGCACCCCGATCTGCGCCGCCTGCTGCTGTACCCCGAGTTCAAGGGCCACCCGTTGCGCAAGGACTACCCGGTCAACAAACGCCAGCCGCGGATCGGGCCGCAGGACTGATCAGGACGAGATTCAACCATGCCCGAGACGCTTCGAACCAAGACCATGCTGCTGAACGTGGGGCCCTCCCACCCGGCGATGCATGGAGTGATCGAGATCCAGGTGGAGCTGGACGGCGAGGTCATCCGCAAGGCCGACGTGGAGATCGGCTACCTGCACCGGGGCTTCGAGAAGGAGTGCGAGTCGGGGACCTACACGCAGTGCTTTCCCTACACCGACCGGCTCAACTACGTCTCGCCGCTGATCAACAACTTCGCCTTCGCCGAAGCGGTGGAGAAGCTGATGGGGCTGGAAGTGCCCGAGCGGTGCGAGTACATCCGCGTGATCATGAGCGAGATGTCGCGCATCTGCGACCACCTGACGTGCGTGGGCGCCAGCGCCATGGAGCTGGGCGCCTTCTCCGTCTTCCTCTACATGATCAAGGCGCGCGAATGGCTCTGGGAGCTGGTGGAGAACGTGACCGGGGCGCGGCTGACCATCTCCTACGCCCGCGTGGGAGGCGTCAAGGCCGATCTGCCTGCAGACTTCGTCCCTGCCTCCCGTGACGTGCTGACCCGGGTGGGCGAGGTGATCGACGAAGTGGACGCCCTGCTGACCCGCAACCGCATCTTCTACGACCGCACCAAGGGGATCGGCGTGGTCTCGGCCGAGGACGCCCAGCGCTGGGGGATCACCGGACCCTTCCTGCGCAGCACCGGGGTCGACTACGACGTGCGCAAGGCTTTTCCCTACTCGATCTACGACCGCTTCGACTTCGACGTCCCCATCGCGAACAACGGCGACAACTACGACCGCTACCTGGTGCGCATGGAGGAGATGCGCCAGTCGCTGCGGATCCTCGAGCAGGCGCTGGACCAGATGCCCGAAGGCCCCACCAACGTCGATCACGAAGGGGAGGTGATCGAGCCGTCCGTGATGGCCGACCTGGGCAAGTTCGGCAAGACGCGGGGCCTGCTCACCAACGAAGTGCTGATCGAGCCCACCCTGGGAGGGTCGCAACGACGCTTTCACGATCGCGTCAACGCGCCCAGCCCCGACGACTGGCTGCCTCCCAAGGAAGAGGTCTACTCCAGCATCGAGGCCCTGATGAACCACTTCAAGATCATCATGCAGGGCCACGGAGTGCGGCCGCCCAAAGGCGAGGTCTACCATTTCGTGGAGGGCGCCAACGGCGAGCTGGGGTTCTACGTCGTCAGCGACGGGACGGACCGGCCCTGGCGAGTGCGCTGCCATCCGCCCTGTTTTCCCATCATGGCGGCTTTGCACACCATCATCGAGGGGGAGCAGCTGGCCGACTTGATCCCCACCTTCGGGTCGGTGAACATGATCGCCGGGGAGTTGGACCGTTGAGGGAGAGTTTCGAGTTCACCCGGGAGAACCTGGCCGAGTTCGAGGACATCCTGCGCCGCTACCCGGTCAAGCGGGCGGCGCTGCTGCCCACGCTCCACCTGGTCCAGGAGCAGCACGGCTGGGTGCCGGCCGAGGCGGAGAGCTACGTGAGCCACCTGCTGGACGTGCCGGTGGTGGACGTGCGCGAGGTGCTGACCTTCTACAGCCTCTATCACCGGCGACAGCCGGGACGCCACCACATCCGGGTCTGCATGAGCCTCAGCTGCTGGCTGCGCGGGGCGACACGGCTGAAGAAGCACCTGGGCGAGAAGCTGGGGGTCCCGAGCGGCGGGGTGAGCGAAGGAGGCGCCTTCAGCTGGGAGGCGGTGGCAGACTGCATGGGCGCCTGCGAGATCGCGCCCATGGTCCAGCTGGACAAGGACTACCACGGCAACCTGAGCAACGAAGACCTGGACCGGCTGCTGGAGGAAACCGGCGGCCCGCGCGAGATCTGAAGGAGCGAGAAGAGAGCGGATGCCCATCGTCGACCTGGTTTCCAAGCATTTCGGCAACGAGAAGGCCCGGG
>JBFGHG010000188.1:0-6245 GCA_041578395.1 Acidobacteriota bacterium | reverse complement strand
TACTCCCTGACCCGCTCTGCCGTCAGTTCGGTGCGGATCCAGCGGTAGATCGACTCGGAGCGCGCCACGATGCCGATGTTGCAGGTGTCCCCCTTGTCCCCGGAGCGCCCGTAGCAGATGCGCCGCAGCGGCACGGGCCGCCGCCCCCCCTCGTAATGGATGGCGGCTTCTTCGTCCGGGCCCAGGTCGGCAGCCGGCGGCGCCGCGTCCACGGCCGGCTGCCAGGCGACCGCGAACTGCTTGCCGCTGCCGGTCACCGTCACCGTGGGGGTGACCTCGGAGGCGGGGATCAGGCAGGGCCAGTACGCCACCACGTTCTGGACGCGGGGCCGGGCGCCCACGATGGCCACGCCCGAAACCGTGTTGAGGATCAGCGAGGTGAAGAGCTTGGCGAACTCCTCGAGCTTGCCTGCATCGGAATCGCGGGCGCCCAGCCGCAGCAGGACCTCCGGCGGGTCGACCGGCGGCGCCAGGTGGCGGTGGCAGGCGTCGTATCCCACCAGCTCGGTGCGAGTCTCCTCGAACTCCAGGTCGAGGCGGCTCCAGAAGACCTCGGCCATGCGCCGGCTCTTGGCGACGGCGTCCGGAGCGCTGACGATCATCGTGCCGTGCGCCTTGTATCCGTCGTGGTAGGAGACCGAGACCTTGAGGCGGTCCGGCCTGGGCCCGCCTTGCACCCCGCTGACCCGCACCCGGTCGGGGCCGGACTCGGCGAGGCGGATGCTGGTGAAGTCGGCCACCACGTCGGGAGTGAGGTAGCTGCGGGGGTCCCCCATCTCGTACACCAGCTGGGAGGTGACGCTCTGCAAGTTGACCACCCCACCGGACTCGGGAGGACGCGTCACCTCGAAAGACCCGTCGGCCCGGAACTCGGCGATCGGATAGGCCATGTTCTCGAAGGAAGGCACGGAATCCCAGTCGGTCATATTGCCGCCGGTGGCCTGGGCGCCGCACTCCAGGACGTGGCCCGCCACCACCGCGGCCGCCTGGCGGTCCCAGTCCTCCAGCTCCCAGCCGAACTCGAAGGTGGGAGGGGCGGCGGTAATCCCCGTGTCGGTGACCCGTCCGGTGACCACGATCCGCGCACCGGCGCGCAGGGCTTCCACCACCGGCGCCGTGCCCAGGTAGACGTTGGCGCTCTCGATGCGGTCGCGGATGGAGGAGAGCGGCTCGCCCGTCTCCATGTTGGCGAGCCGGTGGCCGTCGGCCAGCAGCTGGTCGATCCGCCCCATCAGGTCGTCCCCCTCCACCACGGCGATCTCGAGGGAGGCTCCGGCCTCGCGGGCCAGCCGCGCCACCTGCTCGGCGCAGCCCGCCGGGTTGATGCCGCCGGCATTGCTGATGATCCGCGTGGGGGCGTCCCTCAGCAGGGGCAGACTCTGCTCGATCTGGTGAAGGAAGTCGACGGCGTAGCCCAGCTCCGGCTTGCGGGACTTCTGCTTCTGCAGGATCGACATCGTGATTTCGGCCAGGAAGTCCTGCGTGAGGTAGTCCAGCCGGCCCTGCTCCAGCTGCCGCCGCATCGCACTCAGGTCGTCGCCCCAGTATCCGCCGGCATTGCCGACTCGCACGGTCTTTTCCGACATGGGGCCATTGTACGGCAGTCGCCGGTACTCACGTCCGACGTGCTACCATCGGGTGTTTGGCCGGACGTGAGATGACTCCTGAAGAACCCACTCTGAAAAAAGGAGAGACCGTCGAACTCGAGATCGAGTCGGCGGCCTTCGAGGGGCGCGGGGTGGCCCGCACCGGAGGGCTGGTCGTGTTCGTCCGCAACGCCGTCCCGGGAGACCGGGCGCGCGTCCTGATCCAGCGGAAGAAACGCAAGTTCGCCGAGGGGATCGCCGAGGAGATCGTGCACCCCTCCCCCGACCGCGTCGATCCCCCCTGCCCGCACTTCGGGACCTGCGGCGGCTGCAACTGGCAGAACTTCGACTACGGGCGTCAGCTCGAGGTGAAGCGCCAGCACGTGGTCGACCTGCTGGAGCGGATCGGCCACCTGCGGGAGGTCGAGGTCCGGCCGACGCTGGCGGCCCCCGAGCAGTACCACTATCGCAACAAGATGGAGTTCACCTTCGGCGCCGGCCGCTGGCTCACTCGCCAGGAGATCGACAGCGGCGAGGAGCTGCGCAAGGACTTCGCGCTGGGCCTGCACGTCCCGCGCCGCTTCGACAAGATCCTGGACCTGGAGACCTGCCTGCTGCCCGACCCGGTGGCGGCCGAGATCCTGGCCTGGACGCGCGCCTTCGCGCTGGAGCAGGATTGGTCGGCGTATCACTGGCGGCGTCACCGGGGGTTCTTGCGCAACCTGGTGATCCGGACCAGCCGCAGCGGACAGGTGCTGGTCAGCCTGGTGACCTCGAGCCGGGACGAGGAGGGGATGCAGGCGTTCGGCGAGGCGTTGCTGGAGGCGTTTCCGGCGCTGACCACGCTGCTGAACACGGTCAATCCGACCCGCTCGCCGGTCACGACGGGGGAGACCTTCCTCGAGCACGGCCCGGGCGTGATCGAGGAAGAGTTGGGAGGGCTCCGCTTCCGGCTGGGCCCGGACACCTTCTTTCAGCCCAACACCGCGCAGGCCGAGCGGCTCTTCGAGGTGGTCCGTGAACTGGCGAGGCTCGAGGGGGGCGAGACCGTGGTCGACCTCTACTGCGGCGTCGGGGCGATCGCGCTGTTCCTGGCCCGCCACGCCGGGCGGGTGATCGGGCTGGAGCTGCAGGAAGCCGCCGTCGAGGAGGCTTGCGCCAACGCGCGCTTCAACGGGATCGACAACTGCACCTTCGAGGCGGGAGACGTGGCCCGGGCCTCCCTGCCCTTGATTCCGGAAGACTCGCCGAAACCGGATCTGTACGTCCTGGATCCCCCGCGAGCGGGGCTGCACCCCAAACTCTCTCAGGGCCTGGTGGCGAGCGGGCCGCCTCGCATCGTCTACGTCAGCTGCAACCCGGCCACCCAGGCGCGGGACCTGGAAGTGCTGGCGTCCGCCTACCGAATCGAGGCCGTCCAGCCCGTGGACATGTTCCCGCAGACGTATCACATCGAAAACGTGGTGTCGCTGGTGCGTAGCGCGCAGGCGGGCTCGGGTATACTCTGAGACGGCACTCAATCCCGGCATTCTGCTGAGTGCCCGCAACGGGGTGATCTCCGGTGAGCCTTCCAACAGCGGCAGTCGAGAACCTCCGCCGTCAGCCCACTTCCGCCTTGATCTGCTTCCCCTTCGTCGAACTGTACGATCCCGAAACGGGAGCGGTGGCCAACCAGATCCTGGCCGAGCGGGGCTACCCGCGCCCGGCCGTACGGGTGCTCCGCCTGGTGGCGGGGATCGGGCTCTGGTATCAAATCATCCTCTGGGAGGACATCTATTTGGATCTGAACGACGTCCTCGCCGGATACAGCCTGATTGCCGCCGCTGCCGGGCTGGTTGCCTGCCTGATCTCGTGGGCCTGGGGTGCCGCGCTGCTGATCCTCGCGGTCATTCTATTCCTGCTCGCCTACCGCGGCTTGGGCCGGCCCCGGCACGAGCGGGATCGAGAGAAGGCCGGTCGCTGACGGAGCAATCGTCCCGCCGCGGCGTTAGAATTGACCTGGAATGCGAATCCGTCCCGCCGAACCACGCGACGCAGATTGTTTCGCCGAGCTGAACCGACGGTTTAACGGGTGCAGCGGTCGACTGGACAAGCTCGAGGGAGGATCCGAGCGGGTGATCGTTGCTGAGATTGGTGGGACACTCGTGGGATTCGCCTGTGTGCAGATCAACCACTCGGCATGCTCCGAATCCCCCTGGGCTGAGCTCACCGAGCTCTATGTCGACGAAGCCTGGCGGCGGAGCGGTGTCGGCGCGGCTCTCGTCTCAGAAGCGGAACGCTTGTCCTGGCAAGGTGAATGCAGCGAACTGGTGTCGAGAACGCGAGCCGGCAATCGCGAGGCGTATGCACTGTTCAGAGCATGCGGATACGAAGATGCCCGGCACGTCGTCCTTCGGAAGCGGAGCGGGAGTCGCGGTGAGACGGCAATCTGACAACGTTCGCCCTCGGCTCTTCTCGAGGAATGCTCGAGAGTCCAGAAGACTCGAGTACCGCACATGAATACGAAGAAGAAGGCGATTCTCGATCGGATCCAACATCTGGAGGAGGCGATTGCCAAAGGACAGGAGTATCTGGAAAGCGGCAAGCATGCAGATTGGTCGGGGTTTCGGCCGCTGTTCGCCGCCAAGGTCAGGGACGGCAAGACGTTGCCGCCTCACCGCGACTGGGTGAAAAACGTGTTTCTTCCGAGGCGGGAAAGGGCACTCCGGAAGGCTCAGAAGGCACTGGACAGGATTGACTCGGGTCGAGCGTGAGAACGAGCTGCCGCCGCGTACGACCGCCGGCTGGCGCGGCGGCTTGGACCGGCAGACGAGAGGTAGCAGCATGGCTTTGAACCCGATCCGATTCGGAGCACCTGGAGGCTGCTGTCAGTGGGCTTGAAAGCAGAAGAGCGGGCGAGTCTCCTCGAGGCTTTGAAATCCCGCTTCGAGAAAAATCCACGCCGGCACCAAGGCGTCGAGTGGGCTCGCGTACAACAGCGGCTGGAAGCGAGACCCGAGAAGCTCTGGTCTCTGTGGGAAATGGAGCGAACGGGCGGGGAACCCGACGTCGTCGGCTGGGACGACGCGGCAGGCGTGCTCGTATTCGTCGATTGTTCGCTGGAGAGCCCCAAGGGCCGGCGAAGTCTCTGCTATGACCGCGCGGCGCTCGAGGAAAGGAAGAAGCACAAACCGAAAGGCAGCGCCGTCGAATTGGCCTCGAACATGGGTATCGAGCTCTTGAGCGAAGAAGAGTATCGCGACTTACAGACGCTGGGTGAGTTCGATACGAAAACCTCGAGCTGGATCGCCACACCGCCGGAAATCAGGAAACTGGGGGGAGCATTGTTCTGCGATCGCCGCTACGGTGCCGTTTTCGTGTATCACAACGGCGCCCAATCGTACTATGCCGCCCGGGGATTCCGTGGATCGCTCCGGGTTTGAGGTTCCGACCATGAATAGTGGCTTTCGGGGAGCTGGCCCGGGCTACTGCAGGCCCCCCCTCGGCTTCGGTGAAACGGCCTGGTTCGGCATTGCTGTAAAGCCATGAGAGCAGCGTGGTACGAGTCCCAAGGTGAGGCCCGAGACGTTCTCGTGGTCGGCACGATGGAGGCTCCACTCCCGGCCTCGGGTGAGGTCCGAATCGAGGTCCGACGCTCGGGCGTCAACCCCGGCGACGTCAAGAAACGCAGCAACGCCTTCGGCGTGGGAATGCCCTACCCTAAAGTCATCCCTCACAGCGACGGTTCAGGAACCATCGACGCGGTGGGAAAGGGCGTACCGAGCGGCCTGGTGGGTGAGCGGGTATGGTGCCACGGGGCCCAAAGCTATCGGCCGTTCGGCACGGCGGCTGAGTTCGTAGTCGTACCGGTCGGGCAGGTCTCCCGACTTCCATCGAATGCTTCCTGGGACCAGGGGGCTTGCCTGGGCATTCCCGGCATCACGGCGCATCGAGCGGTTCACGTGGGAGGGGACGTGGAGGGCCGTACCGTGCTGGTCCAGGGTGGGGCGGGCGCCGTGGGAATGGCGGCGGTGGCGCTCGCCAAGTACGCTGGCGCCCGGGTCATCGCGACGGTCCGCAGCGAAGCGGACTCGACGACGGCTCGCGTGCAGGGCGCGGACGAAGTGCTTCGGACGGACGGATTGGGCTCGGAGGAGATCGTAGAGAGTGTACTCGCGGTCGCTTCGGGTGGTGTCGACCACGTCGTCGAGGTAGCATTCCACGCGAACATGGCTGTAAACGAGCGGATCTTGAAGCAGGGCGGGGCGATTGCCTCTTACGCCACCGGGCGTCCGAATCCCGAGATCCCGTTCTGGAACCTGGTGTTCAAAAATGCACGGCTGTACTTTCTCGGGAGTGACGATTTCCCCGAGGAAGCGAAGCGCCGGGCGGCTGACGACCTGTCGGAGCTGCTCACGCGCGGCTGGGCTGGATATCCCATCAGGCGCGTTCTTCCGCTCGATGAGATCGCGGCGGCACACGAGTTGGTGGAGCAAGGCGGCCGACACGGTCGTGTACTCCTCGACCCTACCGTGCGGTCAGCCGCGAGCCGTTAGGCGGCGGCGCACTTCGTCCTGAGCGGTACCGACGAAGGAAAACCGGCGCTGATGAGATACGAACGGGTGATCGTGAACATCGTGCCGTAGTTCGACCGGGGACGCTCCCATGAAAGCGATCGTG
>JBFGHG010000187.1:0-6248 GCA_041578395.1 Acidobacteriota bacterium | reverse complement strand
TTCGTCTGTCATGCAAAGCTGCTCCCAACCTGACCCCGCAGGTGCAGTCTAGACCCGTTGTCGAAGAGCTCCGGTGAGCGCCGTCACTCGGCCGAAGCCTGAAAATCGACGATTTCGTCTTCCTCTGCGCGATAGTAAATCAGGATGGGACGGCAACACACCTCACAGTCTTCTACATAAGACTGCTCGGAGGTACTGAGATCCAGCACAACGCTGATTCTCTGCCAGCAATACGGACAGGTGAAGAACTGTTCGAGAGTCACTCGTGCTCGGCAGGCTCGGGCCCGGCCCCGGGGAGTATGCCCAGCGAGCCGAGTGCCTCCTCCAGGACCTGGACGTAAGACCGTTCGACCTCGACCAGCTTGCGCAGACGGGCGGCTTCCAGCTCGCGGTCCTGGTTGCGCTCCTCGAGCAGCAGCTGTTGCGAGCGGTTCTGTTCCTGCAGACGGCCGGCGTACAGAAGAACGCGCTCGTAGCGGTTGAGCAGTTCGTCGTACAGCTCGGCGGCCACGGTGTCTGTGCGGCGCTGCACGGGTTCAGCCGGCGGCGGCTCTTCGACGGGAAGGTCACGATTCACGAGATGCCCCCTGGAGTGTTGAAACTTGTGCCCGCGGACTCATCGCCCCGTTGTGGCAGAGACTCTCGTGCTCGCTGCACTGGTCCTCCTCCTCGAGCTGAATGGTGGTATGGCGGACGTCGAACTGCTGCCGGGAGACCGCCCGCAGGCGCTGCAGTATGAGGTCGCGGCGGCCCTCCGGCTCCACGACGGCGTGGCAGGTCATGGCGTGCATTCCGGAGGTCAGAGTCCAGACGTGCAGGTGATGGACGGACTCCACGCCCGGGACGCGGGTCAACTCCCGCTGCATGGCGTCGAGGTCGACGTGAGAAGGGGTGCCCTCGAGCAGGATGCGGACGGCGTCGGACACCAAACGCCAGGCGCTGCCGCAGATCAGCAGCGCCACCAGCGAACTGACCAGCGGATCGGCCCAGTAGGCGCCCCACAGCCACATCGCCCCTCCCGCCAGGATGGCAGCCACCGAACCCAGCACGTCACCCAGCACGTGCAGAAAGGCCCCCCGCACGTTGAGATTGGCGTGATGGTGGCCGTGCAGCAGGCGGACGCAAACCAGATTGGCGGCCAGGCCGGCCGTCGCGATCGCCATCATCTCCAGGCTCTTCACCTGCGGCGGGGACCAGAACCGCTCGTAGGCCTCCCACAGGATTGCCCCGGCAATCGCCAGCAGCGCCGTCCCGTTGACCAGGGCCACCAGGATCTCGACGCGGAAGTAGCCGTAGGTCTTCTCCGCCGTGGCCGGCTTGCGCGTGAACCAGAAGGCGAAGAGGCTCAGGGCCAGCGCCGCGGCGTCGGTGAGCATGTGTCCGGCGTCGGCCAGCAAGGCCAGGCTGTTGGTCCACAGCCCACCGATGAACTCGGCCACCAGGAACACGGAGGTGACCAGCAGGGCCCACCGCAGTGCGCTGGTGGCGGATCCGGACTCGTGCCGCCGGGGGTGGCCCTCGCCGCAGTGGGAATGGCTCACGCCGTGACCTCCCGCAGCACGCGCACCGCTTCGGCCGGTTCCTTTCCCTGCAGGGCGTCGTTGAAATTTTGAAAATAGGCGATCGCCGCCCGGCCCAGCAGGTAGGTCCAGGCACCCGCGGCGGAAACCGCGATCAGGCGAGCCTGCCGCGGGAAGCGCCGCCGAAGGCGGTGGGTGCCCTCCCGGACCAGGGTTCCCGCCGCCAGCATCGGGACCAGCTCCCGGGCGCGCCGCTGGTTCAGGGGAAAGCCGAAGGCCCGCGCGATCTTCAGCAGCATGCCGGTTTGGATCGCGGTCATGGGCAGCATGTCGCTGACCGGAATGGGCAGGGCGCCCACCAGGCCGGACGCCAGCGAGGCCTGAGTGACGACCCCGCTGCAGATGCTGCGCCGAAACTCCGGGAAAGTCCGGGTCAGAGGGTAGAGCGCCCGGGAGTCCGTGGCCACGATCGCGTCCAGCAGCTTGTCGATCGAGTCGGGCCGCAGGGCGGACGCGGGAAAGGTGCTGATGTTCAGGGACTTGCGTGCCGCCGACAGGACCGCGGCCGGTTTCTCGACTACGTCCATCTTGTTGAGGACGGCCAGGATCGGCTTGTCGAGGCTTTGCAGGCCCTGCACCATCTCGCGCGTGGAGTCGGACACCCCGTAGCGGCCGTCCAGCACCAGCAGGATCAGGTCGGCCTCGCGCAGTTCGGCGGGGGTGGACTCAGTGCTGCGGTATCCCAGGAACTCCTCCAGGCCGGGTGTTTCCACGATGCTGAAAATGGGCTCGCCCGGTTCCAGCTGCTTGCGGCGAATGGCACGCAGCAGAGAGGCCTTCCCGGTCTGGCCGGGACCTGCGATGGCGATCTTCACCCAGTGCTCGGAGCGGATGTCCCTCCACTGGTTCCGGACCAGCTCGAGGACCCGCTGCATGTTGTCGCCCTCGCGGGGCAGGCTGTCGATCACTCGCTTCAGGCGGTACCTGAACTCCGGGGGGAGGAGGCGCAGGAGCTGCTCCAGGAAGTCCAGGAGTTCCTGGGGGGCCAGGCCGCGGAGGTTTTCGAAGGCATCGAGTTTAAATCTCAAATCTCAAATCTCGAATAATGTTCAAGTTTCAATGTTCGAACGGCTGAGGCTCGACGCTGATTTGGAACGACGATGGTTCGAAACGGTTTGCCTTCCACCGGAAGCATCGTACCGCTGTTTCGGGACCGGAGACGATCCAGTAGGTGGCTTCCGGGTAGGAGAATTCGTGGAGGTCGCGCTGGGAGGGCTCGGCGGGACCCTGGGGGTGGGAGTGGTAGATGCCGAGAAAACGCTCGCGGCCCTCGCGCAACGCCTTGAAGAAGGCGATCAGTTCGGCCGGGGGGATGGAAAAGGCCGTTTCGCTGGCCAGTTCGTTGGTCGCCTCCGTTGCCCGTTCGATCCTTTCGCCGCGGCCCGACAGCAGTCCGCAGCACTCGAGCGGATACTCGCGGCGGGAATGCGCCCGCATCTGCTGCCAAACGCGGCGGGTGATCGACGGAACCATCGCCTTTATTACAGCAGCCGCACCGGGTCGATGTCTACCTGGACTCGCCCCGCCTCGCCGCGGTGCGAGGAGGCCACCAGCGGCTCCAGAACCGCGTGCAGGGCCGGCCGGTCGGTGGACTTGACCAGGATCTGATAGCGGTAGTCCCGCTTCAGACGCTCGATGGGGGCGGGGGCGGGGCCCAGAATGCGCATCTTCGACAGGTCGGAACAGCGGGCCCGTTCCTCCTTCAGGCGTTCCGCCAGACGTGCGGCGCGTTCGGCCACCTCGTCGCGCTCGGGGCCGGAGATCACCAGGTTGGCCAGCGCCGTGAACGGGGGGTAGCGGAAGCGTTTTCGGAACTCGATCTCGCGCCCGTAGAAGCTCCCGTAGTCCTGCGTGCAGGCGTACTTCAGGCTGTAGTGATCGGGATAATAGGTCTGAATCACCACGTCGCCCGGTGACTCTCCGCGGCCGGCCCGGCCCGCCACCTGGGTGAGCAGCTGGAAGGTGCGCTCCGCGGAGCGGAAGTCCGCCATGTGCAGGCCCTGGTCGGCCGACAGGACTCCCACCATGGTGACGCGCGGAAAGTCGTGCCCTTTGGCGATCATCTGCGTCCCCACCAGCACGTCGGTCTCGCCCCGCCGGAAGCGGCGCAGTATCCGCCGCAGGCTGCCCTTGCGGCTGACGCTGTCCCGGTCGAGCCGGTCGATGGCGGCCTCCGGGAACTCCACCCGCAGGTGCTCCTGTACCCGCTCGGTCCCCATCCCTACGAAGAAGACGTACTCGCGCTCGCAGCGGCGGCACTTCTCGGGGATGGAACGGGCGTAGCCGCAGTAATGGCACAGCAGACGGTCGGTGCCCAGGTGGTGCGTCAGGGTGATGCTGCAGTTCTCGCAGCTCTCCGTGTGCCCGCAGCTGCGGCACAGCACCGCCCGCGAGTAGCCCCGGCGATTGAGCAGAACCAGGGCCTGCTGGCCCCGCTCCAGCGTCCGCGAGAGGAACTCCTTGAGCAGGTCGGAGAGGACCGGCTCTCGCCCCGTCCGCTGGAACTCGCGGCGCATGTCCACCACGTGGACGGTGGGCAGCGGGCGCTCCAGGATGCGGGAGGCCAGCTCCAGGTGGCCAAAACGCCCGGCTTCGGTCGCCGAGTAGTAGCTCTCCAGCTGCGGGGTGGCGCTGCCCAGCACCACCAGCGCGTCCTCCAGGCGGGCCCGGACGATGGCCGTGTCGCGGGCGTGGTAGCGGGGCGCCTCTTCCTGCTTGTAGGACTCGTCGTGCTCCTCGTCGACGATGATCAGCCCCAGCCGTTCGAGCGGCGCGAAAACGGCCGAGCGCGTCCCCACCACCACGCGGCACGCGCCGGCGCGGATGCGCCGCCACTGGTCGAAGCGCTCGCCGGCCGACAGCACGCTGTGCAGGATGGCCACCTGGTCGCCGAACCAGCCCCGGAACCAGCGCGTGACCTGAGGTGTGAGCCCGATCTCGGGGACCAGCAGCAGGGCCGAGCGCCCCGCCTCGAGGGTGGCCCGGATGGCGTTGAGGTAGATTTCGGTCTTGCCGCTGCCCGTCACGCCGTGCAGCAGCAGCGTGCGGAACGCCTCTTCCCCCAGCAGTTGCATGATCCCGGTCAAGACCGACTCCTGGTCGGCGGTGAGACGGTGGGGCGTGACGGAGGCCGCCGGTTCGCTCCAGGGCGAACGCTCGACCTCGATTTCGGCCAGCCGCAGCCAGCCCTTCTGCTGGAGCGTCTTCAACAGATCGACGCTGGTCCGGGCCTGCTGGACGAACGGCGCCACCGGCACCGGCAACCCCTGATCCCGCAGCGAGTCGAGGACCTCCTGCTGGCGCGGCGTCAGCGTGGGCTCGCCGGAACCGTATTCGACCACCGCCAGGCGGAGCCGCGCGGGCCAGCTTCTTTGCTTCTCCACCTGGAGCGTTTTGCGGGCCAGCAGCCCGGGCGGAAGCATGCTGCGCGCGACTTCTCCCGGGGGGGCCAGGTAGTAGCTGGACACCCACCGGGCCAAAGCCAGCAGCGCCGGAGAGAGCAGCGGCTCCGGGTCCAGGACGGCCGTCACGCTCTTGAGTTCTCCCACGCCCGGGTCCTGGTCCGAAGCGGCCGACACGAGTCCCACCACGCGCCCCCTGCCGAAGGGGACCTGCACGCGCACCCCCGGGCGCACCCCCTCCCGCCACTCGGAAGGCACCCGGTAAGAGTACGTGGCGAACACGGGCAGCGGAACGGCTACCTCGGCGAAGGCGGGCATCTCACCCTTCCCGGTAGTACCGGCTGCCCATCTCCTCCAGCTTGGCTCTGACCTTCTTCATGTCCATCCAGACCTCGCGTTTGCGGGCCGGGGTGCGCAGCAGGTAGGAAGGGTGAAAGGTCGGGATCAGCAGGCGCCCCCGGTAGGGGTAGAAGTTGCCCCGCAGCCGGGAAATGGGCGTCTGGTCCTCGAGCAGCGTCTGCGCGGCGTAGCGGCCCAGCGCCACGACGACCAGCGGGCCGACGCTCTCGATCTGGTCGAAGAGAAAGCGCTGGCACTCCTGGACCTCGTCCGGTTCGGGGTCGCGGTTGCGGGGCGGGCGGCACTTCAGGATGTTGGCGATGTACACCTGCCGCCGCTCGAGGCCGAACATGGTCTGGATGATGCGCGTCAGCAGCTGCCCCGCCTTGCCGACGAAGGGCTCCCCCTGCCGGTCCTCGTCCGCCCCGGGCGCCTCGCCGACGAACATCAGGTCCGCCCCGGCGTCACCCACCCCGAAGACGATGTTCTTGCGGGTGGAGCAGAGCTTGCACCGCTGGCAATCCCCCAGTTCTTCGCGGATCTCCTCGAGGGAGCGCGAAGCTGGAGCCGGCGTCTCGACTGCCGTGTCGAGGTGGCTCACGCCGAGGGTCTCGAAGAATTCGAGTTGGTCGACTAGGGACATGGGGGGGAAATCTCAAATCTCAAATTTCAAATCTCGAGTAATTCTCAAATCTCATTTTCAATGTTCAAACGGGAGCAGCAGCGCGAACCCAGCTTAGCTCGTTTATCTGACACCGAGTTCGTCGAGCAGGTGGTCGCGGTTTCGCCAGCCGGGGATTTCTTTCACGTTCAGGTCGAGGTAGACCTTGGGTACTCCCAGCAGGTGCTGAATTTCCTTGCGGGCGGCCGTGCCGATCGCCTTGATCATCTTGCCGCCGCGGCCGATCACGATCTTCTTCTGCCCGGG
>JBFGHG010000186.1:0-6254 GCA_041578395.1 Acidobacteriota bacterium | reverse complement strand
GATGCCGGCGCCGGACGAGTACTCCACCAGCCGCGAAAAACTCTCCTGCGCCCTCCCCAGTTGCGACGGCGTGATGCTGGTCTGCCCCTGCTGCTCGTCGTCGAAGCGCAGGTTGACGCGGATCGAGTGGCACCCCAGCTGCGCGGCGACGTCGACCCACTTGAAGTGGTTGCGCACCGCCTGATTGCGCTGGTCCGGGTCGGAATGGCCCAGCGCTCCCTCCCCGTCCACCATGATCAGCAGGATTTTCACCCCTTCGTCCGCCGCCCGCCGGTTCAGGTCCGCCAGATAGCGTTCCTGGGGCGAGGGGAAGAAGCTGTTGACCAGCTCGATCGCCTCGATCCCGAAGGTCCGCCGCGCCACTGCCGGCAGGTCGATCTGCTTCAGCAGGTTGGCGAAAAAGGCTCGGTGCAGCGACCAGGCCGCCAGCGAAATCCCATACTCCCGGGCCGGAGCCGCCGCCGCCTTCCCTCCGGACAGACTCACGGCCGCCGCCCCCGCCAGCGCCCCTCCCAGAAACCCCCGCCGCGTCGTCGAAACGGCCTTCTGTCGCATGCTCCGTCCTCCAATCTCGTGATCGTACTCGTAATCGCAATCGTACCCGTAATCGTAATCCAGATCCGGTCAAACTTTTCGAACAATCGGCCGCGTGTTATCGTCTTCAACGACGCGCATGCAGACGGACCGAACTTCTCGCCGGCGCCTGTTGGAGTGGGGCGTCTGGGGAATCCTGGGAATCATTGGAGCGGCCCTCGCCTCCGTACTGGGCGCCGCCGTCGTCCTTCCGGCCCTGCCGCGCGGGACCCAGCGGCGCTTCGTGCTCGGTGAGACCTCCAAGCTCACTCTGCTCCCACAGCGCTTCGACCTGGTCTTCGACCAGACCCAGGGCTGGTGGAGCGAGCGCCGCAGCCAGGTCTATTACGCGATGCGCGGCGAAGCGGGAGACGTGGTGGTCTTCTCGTCCACCTGCACGCACCTGGGTTGTACCGTTCGCTGGGAAGAGAAGTCCCGGCATTTCATCTGTCCCTGCCACGGCGGGATCTACGACGCCGAGGGGGAGGTCGTCTCGGGACCTCCTCCGGGTCCGCTGGGCCGGCCGGACGTGATCGTGGAAGGAAAGTACTTTCTGATCGAACGCGCTTGATCAAGAACTTCGTGAACCGGAGACTCCCGCTGGGGCCCGCTCTGCGGCGTTTCCTGGACAAACCCCAGCCCCCCAACGTGGGCTGGCTGCACACCTTCGGCAGCGCCCTGCTGTTCCTGCTGGTGGTGCAGGTCCTGAGCGGCGGCGTGCTGCTGCTGTTTTACGCTCCCACCCCCGACCACGCCTGGCTGAGCCTCAGCTACCTGGCCGATCACCTCCGCTCCGTCCACCTGGTCCGCAGCCTGCATTTCTGGGGGGCCACGCTGATCATCGTGGCTGCCACGCTGCACATCCTGCGGGTGGTGCTGCACGGGGCCTATCAGAACCCGCGCGAACTGAACTGGGTGACGGGAATGCTGGCCTACCTGGTGATCCTGGGCTTCTCGTTCACCGGCTACCTCCTTCCCTGGGACCAGAAGGGATACTGGGGGACCAGGGTGGGGACGGAGATGATCGCCCAGACCCCGCTGGTGGGCGGGGTGCTGGCCCGGGTGCTGCAGGGAGGTGAAGAGATCGGGGCCTACACGCTGACCCGCTTCTACGCCCTGCACGTCTTTTTCCTTCCGGCCGTGCTGGTGGGCCTGGTCCTGCTGCACCTGTACCTGTTGCGTGTGCATGGAACCGCGGCCCACCCCGACCCGGACCGGCGCACTGGCGACGCCTTCCCCTTCTACCCCGCCCAGGTGTTCCGCGACAGCAGCGTCTCGCTGGCCGTCTTCCTGGTGCTGCTGGTGCTGGCGCTGGCCCTGCCCGCCGGCCTCGAACCGCGGGCCGACCCGTCGGACACCAGCTACGATCCCCGTCCCGAGTGGTACTTCCTGGCCCACTACGAGCTGCTGCGGATCTTCAGCGGGTGGGAGATCCTGCCGGTCTTCGTGATCCCCAACCTGATCATCCTGCTGCTGCTGGGGGTCCCCTTCCTGGACCGCGTTTCGGGCAGCCGGCACTGGCGCCGGCGCAAGGCGGCCGTGTTCGGCGTGGCGGGGCTGTTCGTGCTGATGTACGGGGCCGTCGCCTACAGCAAGATCGCCCATCCACCGGGAGGGCTCCCGTCCGTCGAACAGGAGCTGCCGTTGCCCGAAGAAGGCGACCCCGTCCAGATGGTTCGGGCGCGCCAGGTGCTGGTGGAACAGAAATGCGTCAACTGCCACAAGATCCAGGGCGTGGGAGGGTTGCAGGGCCCCGACCTGAGCCAGGCCGGCTGGAAGTTCAACCGCCAGCACCTGCGCCAGCAGATCCTCGACCCCAAGGCCCGCAATCCGGAATCCCGGATGCCGTCGTTTCAGGGCCGCATCTCGGAGTCTGACTTGAACGCGGTGATCGAGTACCTGAGCCTGATGCTCTGAATTCGCTGGACCCACGGAGCAACTGATGCCGACACCGACCAGAGAATCAGCGTAAACGCTTCCCCGCGAGGGCACCCGCTACGATGCCTTCATCAGCTACAGCCGCACGGGCCTGCCTGGTTGCTTCGGGCTACTTCACGCGCCGCAAAACGGTCCTGCGGCGGATTTTCGAAAGGCGTTTCTGGAAGTGGGCGATTTCGGATTCGATTTCCTGCTTGCGGCGCTCCAACATGCGGTAGTCGGACTCGACCCGGTCCAGTTCCGCTTCCAGGACGCGCAGCTTCAGCTCCAGCGGCAGCGAACTCTCCAGGTCGGTTTCTTGCTGGCTCATGAGGTCGGCTCGCCCGCATAGTAGCCCTTGCGGTGGGTTACTTTCAAGCCGGACCTCTTCACCTTGACCGAGATTCGGCGGAAGCTGCCGTCCCGGGTGGGATTGCTGGGGATGTAGCCGAGGCTGTACTGGTTCTTGATCTCCTGGTTGATCTGCGCGAAGACCTCCCGCAGCCGCTGCAGCGAGGCCTTCGACTTGAAGAACAGGCCTCCGGTGGAGTTGGCGAACTCCCGGATCTTGTCGAAATTGGAGTCGAAACCGGGACTGCGCACCCCGATTCCGTAGATCAGGACGTCCTCGTTTTGAGCCACCCGGATGGCCTGGTCGGAGGTGATCACGCTCTGGGTGTCGGCCCCGTCCGAGAGGATGACGATCACCTTGCGGCCCACCTCGCCCGACAGCAGGTCTTCCACGGCCAGGAAGACCGCGTCGTAGAGCATCGTGGCGCCCCCCGCGCGGATGTCGAGGATGGCGTTTTCCAGGGTCTTGAAGTCGTAAGTGAAGTCCTGGACCAGGTTGACCTCGCTGTCGAACTGGATCACCGCGGCCAGATCCACGTTCTCACGCAGCGTGGCCTGCAGGAACTCGCTGGCCGCCTGCTGTTCGAAACGCAGCTTGTCCTTGACGCTGCCGCTGGTGTCGATCAGCATGACGATCGTCAGCGGCTGCGCCTGCTCTCCCGACTCGTAGTTGAAGTACTCGATGTTCTGCTTGACGCCGTCTTCGTAGACGTCGAAGTCCTGGCGGCTCAGGTCGGCCACGTAGCGTCCCTTGCGGTCGCGGACCGTGGCCAGGATGTAGACCACCTCCACGTCGGCCCGGATCACCGGAACGTCGTCCTGGGGGGATCGTTGCGCCGCCGCGGCCGTCGCCGTCACTGTCGCCAGGAGCATCCACAGCATCACTCGCATCCGTCGCATCCATCCAGCGTAACACAGGGGGGGGCACGGGCATCCATACCCGTGATGGTCCGGCAAACTGGACCACGGCCTGGAAGGCCATGCCACTTACGAGGCGGGTTCGACGCAGTGCTGGGTGGCGCGGTAGGCGTAGAGCGCCGCGGTCGCCAGGTAGATGGGCAGGAAGTCCATGAAACTCAGCAGGTTCGTCAGCTGCAGGACGAGGTCGATGGCGACCGCGGGAGTCAGCGCGTAGATGCAGATCCCGAAGTGAAACCCGAGCGGCAGGCGCGCTCCCCGGCGCGCCGCGGACACGCTCGACACAAGCGTCAACAGGGCCGCCTGAAACGTCTTCGTGGCCAGAAACAGCAGCAGAAAGGCCACGAAGGAGAAGGGCAGGACGACGCGGTGCATTCCCGTCTCCAGCGTGCGCCAATCCTCCCGCCCCACCGTCGTCGTGACGACCACGTCGCGCCAGGCCCAGCTCATCTGCGTCCTGGTGTCCACGATCAGGAAACACTTGTCCGGGGTCAGCACCACCGCCGGCTGCGGCACCTGCTGTTCCTTCTGAGTGCCCTCGGGGTCGAAGACGAAGGTCCAGACCGACTGGCCCATGTACTCGAGCACCAGCGGCCGGGCCGGGTCGACTTCCGGCAGCGAGAGGCGTCCCTCGGTGAACACCAGCGTCGGGAAGTTCCGCCCGGCCCACTCCAGGCCGCGCGAGATCCAGGGCAGCTCATACAGGGCGATGGTGAGGGTCGAGACCAGCGCCGCGTGCAGGCAGAGATAGGCCAGAAAGCTGAGCGTGCGGCTCAGCGGCTGGACCAGGACCTGCCGGTAGAAGCCGAAGTCGGTGATGGCCCGGTACGCGTGCTGGTAGAAGAGCAGAGGGGTCACGAGGTGCCGGCGAAGTACAGGATCCGGTTACAGTTCTCGCAGGTGTGGATGTACTGGCCCGACTTCACTTCGTTGTAGAGCTGGGGCCGCAGCCGGACGTGGCACACCTGGCAGGACTGGTCGCGCGCCTCGGCCAGGGCCACCCCGCGCGCCGACACGATCCGCTCGTACAGTGCGCGCAACTCCTCCGGGATCTTTTTCTGCAGGCCGTCGCGCCGGGCCTCCAGCCGGGTCATCTCGTCGTCGGCGCCCGAGGAGAACAGCTCCAACTCCTGCCGCTGTTCGGCCAGCTCCCGGTCCGCCTCGCGAACCTGGGCCTCGGTGCTGGACACCTCCGCGGCCAGTTCGTCCGTGGCCAGCATGCTCTCCAGGATCTGGTCCTCGTCGCGCTGAATCTCCTCTTCGGTGGCGCTGATCTCGTGCAGCAGGGCCTGGTATTCGCGGTTGGTCTTGACCTGCGTCTGCTGTGACTTGAAGTGGGACAGCTTCTCGTTGAGGGAGGCGACCTGGTTCTCCAGCTGCCGGCGCAGCTTGCGGTGCTCCTCGAGCGATTGTTGGGCCCGCTCCAGCCGGGCGGCGTTCTCCAACCGGCGCGCCTCCAGCTTTTCGAGCCGTTCGGGCACCGCCGCGATCTGATCGCGGAGCAACGCGATGCGCGAGTCGATCTGCTGCAGATCGATCAACGTTTGCAGGCCGTTGTCTTCGTTCACGTCTTTCGAACGCCGGTCTCGAAGAGCGGCTCCCCGACCCCGCCGGGACATCCGCCGTGTCAAAAACTGGAGTGGGCCCAGTAGGACTCGAACCTACGACCGCCTGATTATGAGTCAGATGCTCTAACCAGCTGAGCTATGGGCCCGTGATTCCGAACCGGAGCGGCTTTCCACGGCACCGCTCAAAAAAAAAGCGCCCAACCTTGGACGCTTTTTTCACTAGATCCCTTCCTTCCTGACATCTTCCAGGAATGTTTTCAACTTGCGACTCCTGGAAGGGTGGCGCAGTTTGCGGAGCGCCTTGGCTTCGATCTGCCGGATGCGCTCCCTCGTCACCGAGAAGCGCTGGCCCACTTCCTCCAAGGTGTGCTCGCTGCCGTCGCCGATACCGAACCGCATCCGAATCACCTGCTCCTCGCGCGGTGTCAGCGTCTGCAGCACGGCGGCGGTCTGCTCCTTCAGGTTCAGGTTGATCACCGCCTCGGCCGGCGAGATCACGCCCCGGTCCTCGATGAAATCGCCCAGATGACTGTCTTCTTCCTCGCCGATCGGCGTCTCCAGCGAGATCGGCTCCTGCGCGATCTTGAGGATCTTGCGCACCTTGCTGACCGGGATGTCCATCTTGCGCGCGATCTCTTCGGAGGTCGGCTCGCGGCCGAACTCCTGCACCAGCGCCCGGGAAGTCCGGATCAGCTTGTTGATCGTCTCGATCATGTGCACCGGGATGCGGATGGTGCGGGCCTGATCGGCGATGGCGCGGGTGATCGCCTGCCGGATCCACCAGGTCGCGTAGGTCGAGAACTTGTAGCCGCGCCGGTACTCGAACTTGTCCACCGCCTTCATCAGACCGATGTTGCCCTCCTGGATCAGGTCCAGGAAGTTCACGCCGCGGCGGGCGTACTTCTTGGCGATCGCCACCACGAGCCG
>JBFGHG010000185.1:0-6258 GCA_041578395.1 Acidobacteriota bacterium | reverse complement strand
CCTCGAGTTGGCGACCAGCGGAGAGGAGTACCGGGAGCAGGACGCCCGCCTCGACGTCGTGAACCGGCTGGTGGACCGCCTGGGTACCCTCCCCGGGGTGAGCGCGGCAGCGGCGGTGAGCCGCCTGCCCATTGGTGACGGCTACGAAGTCGTCACGCTGGAACCGGAGGGGTGGAATCGGCCGCCCGAGGAGAGGGAGCGAGGCACGCTGCAAGGCGTGACGGCGGAGTACTTCGAGACTCTGGAGCTGCCGGTCAGGACCGGACGCGCGTTCACCGTACAGGAGTCCCGCCGGGGCGCGGACGTGGCGCTGGTCAGCGAGACCCTGGGGCGCCGGCTCTGGCCGGGCGCCGATCCGCTGGGCCGGCGGCTGCGGGTTTCTGACGCCGGTGGGGCCTGGCTGACCGTGGTGGGAGTCGTGGGGGACGTGGACACCGGCCACCGCATGGTCTCCTTCGGCGGGCTGCCCGACAAGGCGCAGTTCTACGTCCCGATGGCGTCTTCCGAGTCCGGGCAGGTGCACCTGCTGCTCCGCGAATCGATGCCGGCGGCAGCCCTGGCGCCGCGAATCCGTGACGTGGTTCGGGAAACGGCCCCCGGACTTCCCGTTTCGCAAATCCTGGGCATGCGGGAGGTCATCGACCGCGAGCAGTGGGTGCTGCGGATGTTCAGCCGGAGTTTCGTGCTCTACGCCGCCATCGCTCTGGCCATCGCCGCCCTGGGAGTCTACGGGCTGACCGCCGACGCCGTGAGCCGCCGGCTTCGCGAGATGGCGGTCCGCCGCGCGCTGGGGGCCACGCCGCGCGACCTGCTGCGGCTGATCGGCCGCCAGGGTCTGGGACTGGCCGCCCTGGGAGGGCTGCTGGGCGGGACCCTGGCGCTGCTGACGACGCGCTTCGGGGCTTCGATGCTCTATGGCGTGAGCGCCCGCGATCCGCTGATCTTCGTCGGGGTAGCCGTCCTGATGCTGCTGGTAGCGGCCCTGGCCAGCCTGCTGCCGGCCCGGCGCCTCCTGAAGTCCGACCTCAACCGGGCGCTGCGGACCGAGTGACCGGGTGTGTGTGTGGCGCAGGCATCCCTGCCTGTGATCCGGGGACGAGGAATTACCGACCTGGAAGGCGGGGCCACGAGCTGGCAGAATCAGACTCCAGGAGGGAGGATTCTCATGGCTTTGAGAAAGAAGGCCGGACTCGCCGCACTCACCGTGTTGACAGCGTGCATTGGTCTGGCACAGCGCGAGAGCAGCTTCCTGGACGAGCCGCCGGCCGAGCGGGACCGCCGCATGCAGTGGTGGCGGGAGGCGCGCTTCGGCATGTTCATCCACTGGGGGCTGTACGCCGTGCCGGCGGGCGAGTACCAGGGCCGCCGCTCGGACAGCGTCGGCGAGTGGATTCAGTCCTGGGCCAACATCCCCCGCGCCGAGTACGAACAGTTCGCCCCCCGCTTCAACCCCGTCGGCTTCGACGCCGCCCAGTGGGCGCAACTGGCGGCGGACGCCGGCATGAAATACATGGTGATCACCTCCAAGCACCACGACGGCTTCTCGATGTTCGACAGCGCCGCGACCGGCTACGACATCGTCGACGCCACGCCCTACGGCCGGGACGTGATGGCGGAGCTGAGCCGGGAGTGCAAGAAGCGAGGCATTCGTTTCTCTTTCTACTACTCGATCATGGACTGGCACCACCCCTCGCAGTACGTGGACAAAGAGGGCAAGCACCCGACCGCAGGGGACGGGCAGAACCGGATATACACGGAGCAGAAGGCCGGCTACATCCAACACATGAAGCGGCAGTTGGAGGAGCTGGTGACGCGCTACGACCCGGACGTGCTCTGGTTCGACGGGGAGTGGATCGACTGGTGGACGGAAGCCGACGGCAAGGACCTGTACGAGTACGTGCGGGGGCTGAAGCCGGAGATCCTGATCAACAACCGGGTGGGCAAGGGCCGCCAGGGGATGCAGGGCCTGAACAAGGGTCCGGGCTACGCGGGCGACTTCGGCACCCCCGAACAGGAGATCCCGCCCACCGGCCTGCCGGGCGTGGACTGGGAGTCGTGCATGACGATGAACGACACCTGGGGCTTCAAGTCGTACGACGGCAACTGGAAGTCAGCCGAGGAGCTGATCCGCAACCTGGTGGACATCGCCAGCAAGGGGGGCAACTACCTGCTCAACGTGGGCCCGACCGCCGAGGGGTTGATCCCGGAGCCGAGTGTCCAGCGGCTGCGGGCGATCGGCGAGTGGCTGGAGGTGAACGGGGAGAGCATCTACGGGACTACCGCGAGTCCTTTCGAGTCGCTGCCCTGGGGGAGGGCGACGCGCAAGGGGGAGAAGATCTATTTGCACGTGTTCGATTGGCCGGAGGGCGGCGAGCTGGAGGTGCCGCGGATCGAGGCCGACGTCAGTCGCGCTTACCTGCTGGCCCGGCCCTCGGAAGGGCTGGATCTGAGCCAGGATTCGAACGGCTGGAGGATTTCGGTTCCTGAGGATGCTGCCGAACCTCCCGTCACCGTGATCGTCCTGGAGTAATCGCGCGGCGCTCACACGAGGCGATCCGCATCAAGGTCCCCAGTCGAGGAACTCTTCCTGTAACGGGCTCTGCTCAGACAGAGTCACGAAGTCTCCGTCACGGTGCAACAGCACTGCTTCGTTCTCGATCGCCAGCTGGGCGATGCAGCAGTCGATTGCGCTGCGCACCGTCTTTCCGGCGCGTCGGAGCCCGAAATACAATCGCGCGGCCTGCTGCCAGGTGGTTTCCTTCATTTCCAGGTACTGCTGACCAGACAGATACTCGTCCAACACCTCCCATTCCACCTGATTCCGCGCGCCCTGCAGGAGTTCCAGTTGGGTGAAGCGGCAAAGCAGCGGCATGCCTTCCGCGATACGGCGCTCGAGCTGCCGTGACCTTGCGCGACTCGAATCTCGAAAGACATCGATCCAGACGGAAGTGTCAATCAGATACACGTCTCAGTTCCCGGAGGCGTTTGTGGTCGAAGTCGTCGGCGAATTGAATCCTCCCGGCCAGGTCGAACAGGCTTTTGGCTTTTTCCCGCCGTACCAACTCCTGCAGGGCCCGGTGGACCACCTCTCGCTTGGTCTTGAGACCGGTCAACTTCAGCGCGGTTTCGACCAGGTCGTCGTCCAGGACTATGTTCGTTCTCATCAAGTGTGTATTTTATCGTGTATCAGGTGTATGTCAATCGCGGAGCGCCCGGAGGCCTAGACCCCGAGGCCTGCGCCAGCTGATGTCGTTTGGTGTCGATACTCCCCTGGGTCCCTTGCTCCGCTACACTACCCGAATGACCACCGAGCGAGCCCCCATTCCCAAGTTCATCGGCGCCCGAGTCCGGCGCCGTGAAGACCCCGAACTGATCACGGGCCGCGCCCGGTTCGTGGCGGACATCCAGCTGGACAACGTCTTGCATCTGACGGTCTGGCGGTCCCCCGTCGCGCACGGCCGCGTCCTCGCGGTCCGAACCGAAGAAGCAGAGGCTCTCCCCGGCGTGGCGGCCGTACTGACCGCGGAGGACCTGCAGGACGCCTGGGTCAAACCGCTGCCGCTGCTCAGCGGCGCCATGGCCGGGTCGTACGAGTTCACGAGGCTGCCCAAGCGTTACCCCCTCGCCTCCGGGCTCGTGCGTTTCGCCGGCGAAGGGGTGGCCGTGGTCCTTGCCGAGGACGCTGCAGTGGCGGCCGACGCCCTGGAGCGGATCGAGGTCGAGCTGGAACCGCTCCCCGCGCTCACCTCCACGGGGCAGGCTCTCGAAGAAGGCGCGCCCTCCATTCACGATCGGGCGGAGGGCAACCGCGCCTTCGTCTGGACGGCGGACAGCGGGGGCGTCGACGAGGCGTTCCAGCGGGCCGCGGCGACCGTCGACCTCGACGTCCGCATCCAGCGGCTGGTCCCCACGGCCATGGAACCCCGGGCGGTGCTGGCGGCGCCCGATTCCGGCTCCGACGGCGTCACGCTCTGGACCACCACGCAGATCCCGCACCAGGTGCAGGGAGACCTGGCCAAACTGCTCGACTGGCCCGCCGAGCAGATCCGGGTGATCGCCCCGGAGGTGGGCGGAGGATTTGGGGCCAAGGCGGCCGTCTACCCCGAAGAAGCCCTGGCCGTCCTGCTGGCGCGCCGCTTCGGCCGTCCCGTCCGCTGGGTGGCGACCCGCAGCGAGGACTCCCAGGCCACCACCCAGGGCCGCGACCAGCACGACCGGATTCGCCTGGCCGCCGACCGGGAGGGAAGGCTGCTGGCCGCCGACCTCGAGGTGCACGCCGATCTGGGCGCCTGGGTCTCGCGCGTCGGCGCCGCCGTCACCCCCTTCACCGGCCTGATGATGACCGGGGTCTACGACATCCCGGCGGCCCGGGCCCGAGCCGTGGGCGTGCTGACGAACAAGCCGCCGGTCGAGCCCTACCGCGGCGCCGGACGTCCCGAAGCCGCCTACCTGATCGAACGGGCCATGGACGCGCTGGCCCGGAAGCTGGGCATGGACCCCGCCGAGCTGCGGAGGCGCAACTTCGTCCCACCCGAGCGCTTCCCCTACCGGACCGCCATCGGCATCGAGTACGACAGCGGCAACTACGCGGCGGCTCTCGAGCGGGCCCTCGAACTGGCCGGCTACCCCGAACTGCGGCGTCTTCAGGGCGAGCGCCGCCGCGAAGGAGGCGATCTGCTGGGAATCGGCGTCGCCTGCTACGTGGAGATCTGCGGGTTCGGGCCCTGGGAGACGGGCGGCGTCAGCGTGGACGCCGAGGCCAACGTGGTCGTGCTCAGCGGGACTTCGCCCCACGGGCAGGGCCATCAGACCACCTGGGCGCAGCTGGCCGCCGAGGTGTTGCAGGTGCCGATGGAGACCATCGAGGTGAAGCACGGGGACACGGCGGTCGTCCCTCAGGGGGTGGGGACCTTCGGCAGCCGCAGCGCGCCGGTGGGCGGGTCGGCCGTGTTTCAGTCCGCCGAGACCGTCCGCGATGGAGCGCGGGCCATCGCTGCACACCTGCTGGAAGCCTCGGAAGAAGACCTGCGGCTGGAGGACGGGAAGTTCTTCGTGGTGGGGGCGCCGCAACTGGGCGTGAGCTGGAAGGAAGTGGCCGCGGCCGCCCACTCCGAGGGCCTACCCGAAGCGCTGCGGGGGAGACTGCGGGCCGACACCCGCTACGAGCCGAAGGGAGAGACCTACCCCTTCGGCACGCACGTCTGTGTCATCGAGATCGATCGGGAGACCGGCCAAATCCGCATCCTACGCTACCTGAGCGTGGACGACTGCGGGCGGGTGATCAACCCGCTGATCGTGGAAGGACAGGTCCACGGCGGGGCCGCCCAGGGGATCGGCCAGGCGTTGTGGGAGCAGGCCCCCTACGACGAGGCGGGCAATCCGCTGGCGGTCAACCTGCTGGAGTACGCTTTGCCGCGCGCCGACTCCCTGCCGGCCTTCGAGTCCCACCGCACCGAGACGCCGACGCCGCTGAACCCGCTGGGGGTGAAGGGGATCGGGGAAGCGGCCACCATCGGTTCGACTCCGGCAGTGGTCAACGCCGTGGCGGATGCGCTCGAGGTGGAACACGTCGATACGCCGCTGACGGCCGAGAAGATCTGGCGCCTCCTTTGAGTGGCAGTGGCACGATTCCCGCCCGTGATCTTTTCCGGGGGCGCGAATCGCGGCCTGGAAGGCCGCGCCACGGAATCCTCGAGCCTCCGGTAGTGGCAGTGGCACGGGCATCCCTGCCCGTGATCCCTTACTCGAGAATCAAGGCCTGGAAGGCCGTGCCAGGGATGGCGGATACACGTCGATGCGGGCACGGTGTCCGGGGGATCGGGACAGCCGGGCGTCGCAGGTCACCAGCGGAGCACCCAGAGCTTCGGCCAGGGCCACGTAGGCGGCATCGTACCCGGTCAGACTCCCCCGCAGCTGCCAGATTCTCTCGAGCATAGTCCGATGGGAGTACCGTTCCAGCGGCAGGTCGCGGAAGTCTTCGAGCGCCTGATCAGCGCGCCGAGCCGCGACATCGCCGGTGAGGACGAACCTGCGCAACGCATGCGCCACCTCTACGTCGAGTAGATGCGGGCAGTGGAGCGTATGACTGTTGCCGAAGACTCGCTCAGTCAAAGGGGGATGGCGGAAGAGGACTTCGAGAGCGGCGGACGCATCCAGAACGATCAACGCCCCTCTCTCTCCTCTCGGATCATCTGTGCAGTGCTCACGCTGGGAACCACCCTCGTCCGGGTGCTCAAACGAGCCCGTAGTTCCTCCAGT